>JAFZOC010000282.1 GCA_017550765.1 Oscillospiraceae bacterium | reverse complement strand
GAAGGCCCCGGCGCCGATCCCGACGATGCTCTCCGGCAGGGAGATCTTCTCCAGGGCGCCGTCGAAGCGGAAGGCCTTTTCGCCGATCTCCAGGACGCCCCGGCGCAGACGCACCGACCGGAGCTGCGCACAGCTCTCGAAGGCTTGGGCGCCGATCTCCTGCAGCCCCTCCGGCAGGTCCACTTCCTGCAGCCGGGAGCAGCCCAGGAAGGCTCTTTCGCCGATCTTCTCCAGACCGGGCCCCGGCCGGAGCTCCCGGAGCCTGGTGCAGAAGAGGAAGGCATCCTCGCCGATCTGGCGCAGGCCCTCCGGCAGTTCGAGATCGTCCAGTCCCCGGCAGCCGCTGAAGGCCCTGTCGCCGATGGTCTCCAGGCCCGGCTGCAGCCATACCGCGGACAGCTTCGGGCAGCAGCCGAAGGTCTCGGGGCCGATCGCGCGGATCTCGCCCTGGATGTCCGCCGTCTGCAGGCTCATGCAGCCGTAGAAGGCGCCTTCCCCCAGTTCCCGCAGGCTCTCCGGCAGCGCGATCTCCTCCAGAGCGGAGCACCAGAAGAAGGCGCGCTCCCCCACGCGCTCCAGGCCCTCGGGCAGCTGCACGTCCTTCAGCTTCCCGCAGCCGGAGAAGGTCCAGCGCCGGATCTCGCGCAGGCCCGCGCCCAGCCGGAGCCGGCCCAGGCTCTCGCATTTGGCGAAGGCGCCCGCGCCCAGCGAAACGACGCTGTCGGGCAGGATCGCGCTCTGCAGCACGGCGCAGTCCCGGAAAGCGTCGGCGCCGATCTCCTGCAGGCCCTCGTCGATCTCCAGCTCTCTCAGCATGCGGCAGCCCCGGAAGGCCTCTTTGCCGATGCGCCTGAGACCGGCGGGGAGCCTGACCGCACT
Organism: Oscillospiraceae bacterium; assembly: GCA_017550765.1. Next base: position 1,459 of record JAFZOC010000282.1, on the reverse strand, counting down.
CAGCAGCGAGCCCTTGAAGGCATGGTCGCCGATCGTCTCCAGGTCCTTGGGCAGCTCGATCTCCAACAGGCGCCTGCATTCCTTGAAGGCCCAGTCGCCGATCTCCCGGAGCCCCGCGGGCAGTTCGACCCCATCCAGGGACTCGCAGCCGAAGAAGGTCCCCGGCTTGATCGCCCGGAGATGCGCCGGCAGACGGACCTCCGTCAGGCAGGTGCAGCCGCAGAAGGCCAGCTCGCCCAGCTCGGTCAGACTGTCGGGCAGCTCCGCCGTCTTCAGGCGCGTGCAGCCCCGGAAGGCGCTGTCGCCCACGGCGTCCAGCATCTCAGGCAGCCGGATCTCCCGCAGGGCCACGCAGTCCCGGAAGGCGCGCTCCCCGATCGTGAAGAGCCCCTCCGGGAAGCGGATCTCGGCCAGCGAGCGGCAGTCGGAGAAGGCCCCCGTGCGGATCGTCCGGAGCTTTGCCGGGAGGCGGATCTTCACCAGCGCCCGGCAGCTGGCGAAGGCCAGATCGCCCAGCTCGGTCAGGCCGTCGGGCAGCTCCACCTCCGTCAGCGCGCTGCAGGCGTGGAACGCCGCGGGGCCCAGGACGCATTTGTCGTCGGGCTCCGTCTCGAACTCCTCCGTCTCGTCGCAGCAGACCCGCCGGAGGGCTCTGCAGCCCTCGAAGGCGCTCTCGCCGATGCGCCTGATCTCTGCCGGCAGATCGATCTCCTCCAGCATCTTGCAGTCTGCGAAGGCGAAGATGCCGATCTCTTCGAGGCTGTCCGGCAGCTCGACCTCCACCAGCATCCCGCAGTCTTTGAAGGCGAAGGCACCGATCGCGGTGAGGCCCTGGGGCAGGCGGACCCGCTCCAGGTCCGCGCAGCCCTGGAAGGCGCCGTCCCCGATCTTTTCGACTTCCTCCGGGATCTTGAGCGTCACGGCGTCGCCGCTGTAGCGCAGCAGCACGCCGTCTTGGATCAGCATCTGTTCGTCCATGGGTCCTCCTCCTGTTTCGTTTTTGTTTGTGTCGGTGTCTGTGTCGGTGTATCTGTATCATTATACCCCCGTCCCGCCTCCCTGGCAAGAGGGGGCGGAGGAACGGATGGTACAGACCGAAGGTCTGTCATCCCGAGCCAGTGCGCACACTGGCGTGGGGATCCGCATCTCTTGGGAAATGAAGGAATGAAGATGCGGGAGAAGACGGATGGCCACGTCGGGCCCGATGGGCCCTCCTCGCCATGACACGCGGGGGCGGGCCGCTGGCTGCCCCGGGCGCGGAGCGCACAGCCGCCAGGCTGTCATCCCGAGCCAGTGCGCACACTGGCGTGGGGATCCGTTCTCTCCGGGCCACAGTATCCCCCCGCCTTCGCTCCGCTCAGGCACCCCCCTCTAGGCGAGGGGGGCTTGCGGGGGGCGGCGCGGGGATCTGGCGGCCGGGGGCTTGCGGAAGAAGACGGATGGCCACGTCGGGCCCGAT
>JAFZOC010000281.1 GCA_017550765.1 Oscillospiraceae bacterium | reverse complement strand
GGAGGACGACGACGAGGACGAGCGTCCCCGGCGCGGCAGCCGCGGCCGTCACCGGGCCGGGGACGAGGAAGAGCCCGATGTGATCCTGGAGGCCGACTTCCGCAGCCGCCGGCGCTACGCCAACGCCGCCATCAAGATGATCCAGCGCTTCCTGCGCAGCCAGAGCATCTACGCCCAGCCCCGGGAGATCCGGCCCGGCGTGAACGTGTTCACCTTCGAGCGGCGCTTCAACGGCGAGGACGTGGATGTGCACATCCTGATCGAGGAGTCCATCCTGAACATGCGCATCGAGTACATCCTGCCCTTCACCATCCGGCGCGGCCGCGGGCCTTTCATCGACTACATGATGATGGCCAAGGACTTCCCCCTGCGCTACGGCAAGATCATCCGCGACCACAACGACGACGAGCAGAAGCTGGAGCATTCCTTCAACTTCATGGGCGCCTTCTCCTACCAGGGCTTCGCCCGCTACTGGGACGCCCTCCACAGCACCATGCGCGTGTACTTCGCCGAGATGCAGCAGTACACCACCCAGAAGCTCACCAAGGAGCAGCGCAAGACCATCCGCACCATGATCCGCGATCTGGAGTCTGCCCTGCCCAAGAAGAAGGTGGATCCCAATGCCATCGGGTGATCGGCCCAGAGCCTATCTGGACGGCATCCTCTCCCAGCTCCGCCGGGTCGACCCGGCGGAGCTTCCTGGCGTTGTGCCGGGATCGGCCGTCGTCGAGCGCGCCGGGCTCTTCTACCCCCTGGCCTTCGGCCGGGGGATCGAGGCTTTCCGCCAACTGGGGCTGCAGCCCGGTCCGGCGGCGCCGGGGAGCGGCGAGAGCCCCGCGCGCGACGGGAGCGCCTCGGCCCAGGAGCTGCTGGCGACGGCAGAGCAGCTGAACGAGCCGTCTATCTCCGCCTACCAGGACCGGAGCGAGGTCCTGCGGGAGCTGGCGGACCCGGCTCTCCTCGACAAGATCGAACAGGCGAAGCGCCTGCTCCCCCGGAGCGCCCGCAGAGACGCCGAGGGCCGCGCCAACGCGCACGCCGACGCGGAGCCGACCGACGACGCGGAGGGCCCGGCCCGGTCCGCCTGGGACGACGCCATCGCCGGCCTCCCCGACGACGCGGAGGGCCCGGAGGGCGCCCTTCCCGGGAGCCCGGTCCTGGATGGCCTGGCGCTGCAAAACTACAAGGGCCGGGAGGCGATCTCCCGGGCCGCTCTGCAGCAGGTGGAGCGCAGCAGCGCCGACAGTCTCTTCTCCCCGGAGGGCCGGGGCTTCGCGCTGCTCTTCTCCACGGCGGGCGGCGGCAAGTCCTTCTTCCTGAAGATGGCGCTGCTGTCCTATGCCCAGGAGCTGCTCCTCAGCCTGCCGGACGGCAGCCGCCGGGAGTTCCGGGAGCACTACGGCCTCCCCCGGGGCGAAGAGATCCTGCCGATCTGTCTCAACTGCCGGGGCATCGACCTGACGCTCTCCCTGCCGGAGCTGATCGTCCGGGAATATGAGCGCGTCGCCGGCGAGCCGCCGGCGGAGGATCTGGACTTCAGCCGGCTGCTCCTGCTGGTGGACGGTCTGGACGAGCTGCCGGACCGCTTCCGGGGGCACTTCTTCTGGATGCTGGCGGATCTCCACGGGCTCGTCGGGGCCTCTGTGATCGTCACCACCCGGCCCACCTGGCTCCCCGAGGCCGCGGAGCTGTCCCGGATCCGGGGCCTGCGCTCGGTCTGCATCCTGCCTCTCACCGAGGAGCAGGTCCTGTCCAGCGAGGGCACGGAGAGCTTCGCCGCCCAGTGGTATCGGACGATCTGGCCCAACGCCAACATCTATGCCTTCCTCCACCGGGTGCGCAGCCTCCAGCGGCGCAACTACAGCTTCCTGCGCGGTCTGCTGGACACGCCCCTCATGGCCATGAACGTGCTCAGCGAGATCTCCGCCGGCGGCGACCTGCCCACCAACCGCAGCCGGCTCTTCCTGTCGCTCTTCGAGCGTCTGCTGCGCTGGAAGGTGCCCTATGCGCGCTGCGACCGGGTCAGCCACGACCGCAAGCAGGTCCTGGCGGCCATCGCCTACACCATCTCCGCCGACCCGGACGTGGTCCAGTTCGGGATCGACATGGACAGCTGCATCCGCATCTGGCTGGACTGCAACGAGCGCTTCACCGTCTACGACACCGAGGGGCCCCGGACCCGGGAGGAGATCTTCCAGGCCGTGAACGAGCTCACCTCGGCCCTGTCCCTGCTGCACTGGACCTCCGGGAAAGACGGCGAGCCGCTGCTGACCTTCTCCCACCGGCAGTATCTGGAATTCTTCACCGCCTACGCGGTGGTCTGCGGCCTGGTGCCGGAGGAGGAGCAGGAGCGCTCCCCCGGCGAGCTGCTGCGTCCCCATCTGGGCGACACCCGCTGGAACGAGGTGGTCCTGTACGTCCTCTTCCTGATGCACGGCGACGGGGACGAGCTCAGCGCGGAGGCCCTGATCTCCCAGCTGGAGAAGGAGTGGCGGCCCAGCGACCCCTCTTTCGTGCTGCTGACGCTGCTGCAGGCCCGCTTCCCGCTGAGCAGCGAGCGGAAGAAGAGCCTCTTCGGCCGGCTGCTCCCCTTCACCGGGGAGAGCCTGGAGCTGCTGGACAAGTTCGCCCAGTCCGAGCGGGACGCCCCCGGCTACCTGGAAGAGACGGCGGCGGACCTGATGCGCATGGGGGAAGAGCATCTGCCCCTGGCGGCCGCCCTCCGGCTCTGTCTCAGCGAGCTCCGGGGCCGAGATCCTCTCGACGGCGCCGCAGCTCTCTGGAAGGAGGGGCGCGCCCGGGAGGCCTTCGCGCAGCTCTGGGTCGCCGCCCAGCTCCGCTGCGCCCCCGGCGAGCCCCTGCGCCGCTCCTATCCCCTGCTCCAGGCCCACAAAGAGCCCCTGGAGCGCCCGCTCCTGCTGGATCTGCAGGCTGCGGTCCTGGCGGGCCGCGCCCCTGCGGACGCCCTTTCCCTGCTGGGCGTGGCCGGGCTCATCTCCCGGGAGGACGAGGCCGCGCTCTTCACGGCGCCGCTGCTGGACCTGTCCCTGGCCGCCCTGGAGGCGCGGGAGCAGGCCGGTCAGCGTCTGCGGCCGGCCCTGACGCTCTTCGCCGGCTGGCCCCTGGACGAGCGCACGCTCTCCCTGCCCCGCCAGGGCCCCGGTCCCGCGGTCCAGCGGCTCCGGCAGCGTCTGGAGCGGGGGCATCTGGGCCGGGACAGCGCCAGCGCCTTCCTGGCCGCGGCCCTGTCCGGCGCGATCGGGCTGAAGGAGATCCCCTCGGCCCTGTCGCGGCTGTCCTCCCTGGCCCTGGGGAGCACGCTCCCGGCGTCCATGGCCCTCTGCGAGACCCAGGCCGCGCGCCTGCAGCAAGAGGCGGAGGACCTGGACCTGTTCCTGGAAAAGGTCGGCAACGCCGCCTCCCTGTATCTGGCGGGCAAGGGCAACGAGGCGCTGGGCATCATCTACCGGGCGGTCCGGATGAGCGGCGGCATCGAGCGCGCCGAGGTCTCCCTGTGCTCGGACCTGGCCTTCCTGCTGCGGGTCTCTCCCTGTCCCCAGGGTAGCCGCGCGCTGCTGGAGCATCTCTGCGACCGGCTGCTGGAGCGGGGCCTGGAGCAGCGTCACTGTTTCTCGATCGTCAACTGGCTGCTCTGCCAGCTGGACCGGGAGGGCGCGCTGCCCGGAGACAGCCTCTCGCTGCTGCGCGAGATCGGCGAGGACGATCGGAGCAAGATCCTCGCCTGGTGGAGCCAGGAGCAGGTCCCACCCGCCGAGCGCGCCGTGGTGCGCTATCTGGCCCAGGCGCTCTGGGAGGCCCCGGGCCTGGCCCTCTCCCCGGAGGAGACGCAGAGCGCCCGCCGCGCCCTCGCCCGAAAGGGCCTGACGCTCTGACCGTGCCATCTGCGACCGCCCCGGGCCCTCCGGATCTCTCGTTGTTCCTTCTTTCTTCTGCATTTTTCCGCCGCGGATCCTCGCGCCGGCCCCCTGCGTCCAGCCCCCCTTGCCTAAATGGGGGGGTGGCGCGAAG
>JAFZOC010000280.1 GCA_017550765.1 Oscillospiraceae bacterium | reverse complement strand
TTTCCCATCGAGGCGCTGAAGGCCCAGGCGGTCTGCGCCAGGACCTATGTGGTCTACAATCAAAACGCCTATGCCGACTTCGGCTTCGACCTGACGGACGATACCGAGTGCCAGGTGTACAAAGGGACCGGCAGCGCCAATGCCAGGACCGACGACGCCGTCGATCTGACTGCGGGAGAGCTGGTCCGCTACAGGGGCGAGATCTGTGAGATCTACTATTCCTCCGCTGACGGCGGCGCGACGGAAGACGGGATCTACGTCTTCGACTCCGACCGGCCCTATCTCTGCGGCAAGCGCGACCCCTTCGAGGCGGCGGAGGACTATGCCTACAAGGCATGGAGCGTCGACCGCACGGGGGAGGAGATCCGCGACCGGCTCATCCGCCGCGGAAAACGTCCCGATACGATCGTGGAGGTCACCCCTGAGTATTCTTCCCAGGGCAACGCGATCGCGGTCAAGCTCAAAGACGCGTCAGGCATGATCTTGCGCCTGGAAGGCCGCACAGCCTATACAGTGCTGGGCCTCCCGTCCTGCCGCTACCATGTGAGGACCGACGAGGACGGCTTCCACTTCGACGGCAGCGGCCTGGGCCACAACTGCGGCATGAGCCAGTGGGGGGCCAAGGCCATGGATGAGGTCTATGGATACGACTATCAGGATATCATCCGATTTTACTTCACAGGAGCATATGTCGCATGAAACGAACGGATTTTTCCTTCGATCTCCCGGAGGAGCTGATCGCTCAGACCCCGCTGGAGCGCCGGGACGCCTCCCGGCTCCTCTGCCTGGACAAACGGAGCGGCGCGGTCTCCCATGAGCATTTCTACGATCTTCCCAAGCACCTGCGCCCGGGTGACTGCCTGGTGCTGAACGATTCCCGTGTCCTGCCGGCGCGCCTGATCGGCGAGCGGCCCACGGGTGGAAGCGTGGAACTGGTGCTGCTGCGGGACTTGGGCGAAGGAAAGTGGGAATGTCTCAGCCGACCCGGCCGCAAGACCCGGCCCGGCCAGGAACTGATCTTCGGCGGGGGCGAGCTCACGGCTACGGTCCTGGACACGATCGAAGGCGGCAACAGGATCGTGCAGTTCCATTACGAGGGCATCTTTCTGGAGGTGCTTGAGCGCCTGGGCAAGATGCCGCTGCCGCCTTACATCAAGGAGGAGCTGCAGGACGCGGAGCGATATCAGACCGTCTATTCCCGGGAGCTGGGCAGCGCCGCCGCGCCCACCGCCGGGCTGCACTTTACCAGGGAACTGCTGGCGCAGATCGAGGCCATGGGCGTGAACGTCGCGTATGTGACGCTGCACGTGGGTCTGGGCACCTTCCGCCCTGTGAAGGAGGAGGAGATCGAGGATCACCCCATGCACGCGGAGTTCTGCATCGTGCCGGAGCGCACGGCCCGTTTCGTCACCGAGACCAAGCGGGCAGGCGGGCGGATCTTCTCCGTGGGCACCACCTCCTGCCGCACCCTGGAGAGCTTCGCCAGGGAGGATGGTACCCTGGAGCCCTGCTCGGGCTGGACGGACATCTTCATCTATCCCGGCTACCGCTTCAAGTGCGTGGACGCGCTGGTGACCAACTTCCACCTGCCGGAGAGCACGCTGATCATGCTGGTCTCCGCCCTGGCCGGCCGGGAGAACATCCTGAACGCCTACCGTATTGCCGTGGAGGAGCGCTATCGCTTTTTCAGTTTTGGCGATGCGATGCTGATCACATGAAGATGGACAGCGAGATAGAACAGTATCGAACGCCAGAAAGGCTGTCAAGAAGGATCTCGATCCACGAGAGGTATTCGGTCAATAGACAGGGCTTCGGGAACTGGATCTATGAGCATTATCAGATCCGCCCGGGTCAGAAGATCCTGGAACTGGGCTGCGGAGACGGGAGCATGTGGCAGCCGCATATTTCGGAGCTTCCCGAAAGAACGACGCTGCTCCTCACCGATCTTTCTCCGGGGATGCTGGCAAGTGCGGAAGAAAAGCTGCGCGGGACGGAGAACATCTCGTTCCAGGTCGTGGATATCCAGGAGATCCCCTGCGAAGACGACAGTTTCGACCTTGTGATCGCGAACATGATGCTCTATCATGTCCCGCAGATCGAGAAGGCGCTGCGCGAGGTCAGTCGTGTCTTAAAACCTGGCGGGAAGGCTTGCTTTGCGACTTATGGAGAGAACGGCATCCTGACCCATCTGGACAGGATGCTGCCGGGACTGCGCCTGTGGGAGAAGTCGAACAGACGCTTTACCCTGCAGAATGGCATGCCGATCTTAAGGCGCGTTTTTGAAGATGTCCAGCTGCTGCGCTATGACGATGCGCTGGCAGTAACGGAGGTCGAGGATATCGTCGACTATCTGTATACCCTGGATTCTATGGTCGAGCTTCGGACAAGATCCCGTGCGGAGCTGACGGAGAGGCTCAGAGCATGTCAAATGAACGGCGTTCTGCATATCCCGAAGGAATACGGGATCTTCATCTGCCGATGAGAAGGAGAGGATCATGGGACGATATAGACTGATCAAGACAGAGGGCCGCGCGCGGCGCGGCGAGTTCGAGACGCCCCACGGCACGGTCCAGACCCCCGTGTTCATGAACGTGGGCACTCAGGGGGCCATCAAGGGCGCCCTCTCCGCCCGGGATCTGAAGGAGATCGGCTGCCAGATCGAGCTCTCCAACACCTATCATCTGCACGTGCGGCCGGGGAACGCCCTGATCAAGTCCCTGGGCGGCCTGCATAAGTTCATGGCCTGGGACGGACCGATCCTAACCGACAGCGGCGGCTTCCAGATCTTCTCCCTGGCTTCCCTGCGGAAGATCAAGGAGGAGGGCGTGCGTTTCAACTCCCATGTGGACGGGCGCCACATCTTCATGGGCCCGGAGGAGAGCATGCGCATCCAGGCCGACCTGGGCTCGGATATCGCCATGGCTTTCGACGAATGCATCAAGATCCCCTCGCCCCGGGACTATGTGGAAAGATCCTGCGCGCGCACCGTGCGCTGGCTGGAACGCTGCAAGGCGGCGCTGACGGCGTATAACGAGGAGGACGACGCCGTGGAGCCCGGACAGATGCTCTTCGGGATCAACCAGGGAGCGACCTATCACGACCTCCGCATCGAGCACATGGAGCGCATCGCGGAGCTGGACCTGCCGGGCTATGCCATCGGCGGGCTCGCGGTCGGGGAGACCCACCAGGAGATGTACGACACCATCGAGGTGGTGGAGGAGTACATGCCCGCCGACCGGCCCCGCTACCTCATG
>JAFZOC010000279.1 GCA_017550765.1 Oscillospiraceae bacterium | reverse complement strand
GCTCGCGATATAGACGAGTATCAGGCCCGGGACCGCGTTGTCCTGGGTCATGCCCAGATCCTTCAGCACGCGGTACAGGATGATCATGGTGAGCATCCCGGGGAACATGCCCAGGATCAGCATGAACTGCATCAGAGGCTTGCGCATCTTGAAGCGGAAGCGGGAGAGAGTGTAGCTCATGCACAGCACGATGACGGTCTGCAGCGCCGCGACGGCGAGCGCGATGATGAAGGTGTTCAGGTACCACTTTTTGAAGTTGCTGGTCAGCAGCCTCTCATAGTTATCCAGACCCCAGACGTGAGGCGTCACATAGCCCACAGGGCCGCGCACCTCTACGCGGAAGGACTGCAGCACGATGAAGATGAAGGGCAGCAGCCAGATGAAGCTGATGATCACGAGAAGGATATAGATGAAGGTATTGCTGATGCGGGCGCTGGCCTTCAGGCCCATGCTCCGTTTCTGCCGATCGATGGCGGCTGTATTGTTGTTGTTCATCACTGGAAGTCCTCCTCATTCTTGATGGAAGGCAGCAGGCCGTAGACCACCAGGGAGATCACAGCAACGACGAGGAAGACCAGGATGCCGACCACGGAGGCCATGTAGTACTTGTTGCCGCCCTCCATCGTGATCTTGAACAACCACGTGATCAGCAGGTCCGTATGGCCGACCGCCGCGCCGCCAGTGGAGATCGAGGCGTTGGTCGGTCCGCCTCCTGTCAATAGGTAGATGACGTTGAAGTTGTTCATGTTGCCGGTGAAGCTGGTGAGCAGATAAGGACCGGTGATGAACAGCATGTACGGCAGGGTGATCTTGGTGAACTGCTGGACCGGGTTGGCGCCGTCGATCCTGGCGCTCTCGTAGAGGTCCGCCGGGATGTTCATCAGGATACCGGTGGCGATCAGCATCAGATAGGGGATGCCGATCCAGATGTTGATCAGGATGACCGTGATGCGCGCCCAGGTGGGATCCTCCCAGAAGGGCAGCTCCTGACCGGGCTGGATCCAGCCCAGGTTGATCAGGGACAGGTTGATCAGACCGTTCTTGGCGAACATCTTGGAGACGTACAGCAGGGAGATGAACTGCGGGATGGCGATGGTCATGACCAGCACGGTGCGCCAGAGCTTTTTGAGCTTGATGCCCTTCTTGTTGATCATCATGGCCACCAGCATGCCCAGGAAGTAGTTGGTGAAGGTGGCGAAGAAGGCCCAGATCAGCGTCCAGGTGAGGATCTCGCCGAAGGCGGCGGAGTAGCTCTTGCCGCCGGCGGTCCAGTTGAACATGGTGTTGAAATTGTCCATGCCCACCCAGGTGAAGAGGTTGTTCAGGCCGTCGTGCTCCGCGTCATAGTTGGTGAAGGCCACCAGCACCATGAACACGATGGGCATCACGGTGAAGACCAGGATGCCGGTCAGCGGCAGGGCCAGCAGGGTCTTGTGGAACTGATCGTCCACCAGGGAGTGCAGGTCTTCTTTGCCGCTGCGCAGAGGCTTGCCGGAGCGGATGATCTGCTCGGAGATCTTGTTCTGCTTGATGTTCAGCCGCCAGGTGTAGATGAAGGCGACGATGAAGAACAGGGTCAGGACGCCATAGAGCAGGATGCGGAAGGAGTTGTCGCCGGCGACGAAGGTCTCCACCGACTGGCCATACTGCATGACCATCTCCTTGTGCGGGCCCTGGTCGCCCAGGGTGTCCAGCTTGCTCAGCCAGTAGGCGCCGCCCTGGGGCAGCACCATATAGACGATGAATACGAGCTCGAAGAGCAGGAAGAGGATGCCGCGCAGGACCTGGCCCCGGGCGATGCTGCCCAGGCCCATGACCAGATAGGAGCTCTTGGTCCTCCAGTCGCCGTCCTTGAAGGTCGTGTAGAGGTCCTTGAACTCATTGGCGATGCCAAGACCGATGCCTTTGAAGAAGCGGCCGATCCCGATCCCCGCGTTCTTCAGAGCCTGCGGGATCGAAGCGAAGAACGAGAGCAGCTTGTAGCTGAACTTGTCCCACTTGGATAGACGCAGGTACTCCAAGTCACTGTATCTTTTCATAACATTGCCCCTTTTGAAATGAGATAGGGTGGAGCCAGCAGTCTGGCTCCACCCCAAAAGCGTTTACACAGGTCCAGCCAGTGTTATCTTGTTTTGGCTTGGATGGCGCGTATGAAGATCAGGTTCAGGCCTTCTCGATGGTGACAGTGCCGTTGGCCAGATCCAGGATGACGATGTAGCTGCCGTCTTCCTCGACCTTGAGGTTATCGCCGCCAGGGCCGTTGGTGCCGTAGTTGAAGTCCCAAGCGCCGTTCAGACGGACCTTGATCTCGTCGCCGGCCTTGAGCTCGATGGGCTCGGACTTGAACAGGCCGACTTCCTCAGCGGTCATGGGCAGGTCCTCGGTCTCGCCCCAGCCGTTGATGGTGCCGACGACGCCCCAGTTGGCCTCGCCCTCGAAGACGTAGTTGATGGCGTCCTCGCCGTCCTTGATCAGGCCGATCGCGCCGGTGGCGGGGATGAAGATGACGATGTACTTGCCGTCTTCCTCGACCTTGATGTTGTCGCCGTCCTTGCCGGTGGCGCCAAAGTTGTTGGTCCACTCAGCGCCCTGACGGACCTTGATCTCGTCGTCGACGGTCAGGTCGATGGGCTCGGAAGCCAGCACGGGGAACATGCTCTCGACGAGGTCGGTCTCGGTGAGGGCGATGTCAGCGGTCTCGCCCCAGCCGTTGATGGTGCCGACGACGCCCCAG
>JAFZOC010000278.1 GCA_017550765.1 Oscillospiraceae bacterium | reverse complement strand
CCTGAGGGCCCATGGGCCCAGCGGGCCCCACCGCGCCGCAGCCGCAGCTGCAGGGCGCGCCGGGAGCCCGTTCGATCTCGGTCATCGTTCATCCCCCCCGTGCATCCTATGCCCGAGCGCCGGGAGCGGACACGACGTCGGGACCGAAAAGAGCAAGAGCGCCCCGGATGCCACTGTTGGCATCCGGGGCGGATACTGTGCGGTCCGGGGCCGGCCGGTTCAGGTCGAGGCCGGCTGGGGGGAACTGCCGTCCAGCTGCCGGCAGGTGAAGAGGATCACCTGCCGCTCCCTGGCGATCTGCTTGAGGAGCTCGATCGCCTGCTGGGTGCGCTCCTCGTCCAGGTTCACCAGGGCGTCGTCCAGGATCAGGGGGCAGGGCTCGCCCTCCGGCAGCGCCAGCTCGCAGACGGCCAGGCGCACGGCCAGATACATCAGGTCCAGGGTCCCCGCGCTGAGATATCCCGGGTCCCGGGCGACGATCTCGCCCTTGGCCCGGACCCGGGCGGAGAGGTCCCGTCCGATCAGCACGTCCTCGTAGCGCCCGCCGGTGACGGCGCTCATGTACTCCGCGGCCAGATGGCCCAGCTGGGGCGAGAAGCGGGTCTGGATCTCCCGGTCCGCGTCCCGCAGGACCTCCAGGGCCAGGGTGATGGCGTCATACTCGGCCTGGAGCTGGTCGCGCTCCTCCTCCATGCAGCTGAGGGAGCTGCCCAGGACCACGGGGTCGCCGCTGACGGAGAGACGCCCGCGGAGGGTCGCGATCTGGGCGGAGAGCCGCTCCACTTCGGCCCGGGCGGCGGTCAGGGCGCGGCCCTGGCGGGCGGCCTCGGAGCTGCCGTTGGTGAAGTCCAGCTCGGCGATGGTGCTCTCCTCCAGCTCGCTCTGCTGCCGGTCCAGCTCCTCGAAGCGGGCCCGGGACGCCTCTTCCTGCTCCTCGGCCTCTTCCAGCTCCTGCCGGATGGCCCGGGCGCGCTCCAGGGCGGCGACGATCGCCTCGGGGGAGGCGGCCTTGTATTTTTTGAGGATCTTTTCCCGCTGCGCGCTGGCGGCCGCGGCCGCCTGGCGGCTCTTGGAGCTGCGCATCATCAGCACCACGGCGGCCAGACAGAAAACGCCGGCCACCACGATCAGCGGCAGGAGGGGCTTCATGGAGTAGAAGGCGGCGGCGGCCACCGCCAGCAGGAAGCAGACGATCGCCGGGAACAGGGCCTTGCTGTGGGGCTTGGGCTCGCCCAGTTCGCTCAGGGCCTCCAGATCCCCCCGCACTTCCGCCTCCAGCTCCTCCAGGCTCCGGTCGCCGAAGCTGCTCTCCCGCAGCTCCCGGCGGCGCTGGGACAGCTGCTCGATGGCCCGGTCGTGGGCGTCGCTGCTCTGGCGCAGGGCGCTGCGGCTCTGGTCCAGCCGGGCCAGGGCATCCTTGCGCTGGCGCTTGCGCGCCTCGATCACGGACTGCTCCAGCTCGGCGCAGCGTTTCTGGGCGTCGTTGAGCTCCGCTTCCAGCTGTTCCAGCCGCTCCACGGCGCCGTTCATGTCGTTGAGGAGCAGCTGGGCGTCGTCCATCCGGGCTTCCAGCTCCGGCAGGAGGCCCCGGCGGTTCCAGCGGCGCTTGCGCTGCCAGGCCCGCAGGCGCTCATCCGCCTCGCTGTAGCTGGTCTGCTCCTCGCCGGAGGAGACGATGGAGGCGATGCGTTTCTCCAGCTCGGGGCTGCTGATAGCGCCCACGTTCCCCTGGGCGATGAAGGCGCTGCGGCGGAACACGTCCTTGGTGACGCCGGTGAGCAGCTCGCCGGCGTTGGAGCCGTTCATGTTCTCCACGGGCACGCTGGTGCCGGTGTAGGTGGCGCTGAACTCCCGCATGGGCGCGCTCTTGCTGAGGGTGCGGCGGGTGAGGGTGATCTCGCAGCGGTCGGCGGTGAGCTCCATGGTCCCTTCCATGGGCGCGTCGGACCAGGGGACGTATTTGAGCTTGTCGGGCATATAGCCGGCCCGGCTGCGCTCGGAACTGTCCACGCCGTAGAGCATGGCGCGGATGAAGGCGCACCAGGTGGACTTGCCGCTCTCGTTGGGGGCATAGATGATGTTCAGCCCGTCGTGGAAGCGGAGGGTCTCGTTCTGGAGCTTCCCGAAGGACGCGGTCAGCTTATCGATCGTCATGCTGTACCACCTCCTCGGCGTTGTCCAGGGCGGCCAGGCCCCAGCGGGCGGCCTGCTCGATCTTGCGGCGCTCTTCCTCGGAGCCGGCCTCGTCGTAGCGCTTCTTCAGCCGGCCCAGGAACAGGCCCCGGAGGGAGCCCTCCCCGGCGCAGTCCCAGATGCTGTGGCGCAGGCGGGTCTCGTCCCGCAGGCGCAGCTCGAAGAACATCTCCCCCAGGTCGGCGTAGAGCCGCCGCAGGTCCGGGGCGGTCTCGGTCTCGCCGGTGAGGATGATGCGATAGACGTCGCAGACCGTGTCGTCCGGCAGCGCGCTGTGGATCGCCAGCAGCGGCGCCGTCCCGGTGACGTCCACCTGCAGCTGCTCATAGCGCCGCCCGGCGATGGACACCGGACGCAGCCGGCACTGGCCGTTCTCCAGCTCCACGATGCTCACGGTCTTCTCGCCGGTCTCGTCGAAGCCCCGGCCCTCGGGGCAGCCGGGCCAGGAGTACCAGGTGTCCCCGGCCTTCCGCAGGCCGCTGGCCTTGTGGATGTGCCCCAGGGCGGCGTAGTGCAGGCCGCTCTGGGCCAGATCTTCCTCGCTGATCGGCCCGTAGGGGCTGTCTTTCACGCCCACCTCGCCGTGCAGACAGAGGATGTCCGTGACGCCCTCCTTCCGCTCCGCATGGAAGCCCCGGAGCAGGGGGCCGCAGCGCGGCTCGGTGAAGGCGGCGCCGTAGACCCGGGCCTTCAGACTGGGCAGGGAGAAGTAGCGGATGGCGTTCTCGGTGAAGACGTGGACGTTGTCCGGCAGGCGCAGCCGGGCGTAGGGCGACTTGGGGGTCCAGGGATCGTGGTTCCCCGGGGCGATGAAGACCGGGGCGGGGATGGTCCCCAGGCAGCGCGCCAGCTCCTCGCCGGTCTCGAAATAGGGGTCGCTGTTGTCCAGCAGATCTCCGCAGAGCAGCACCAGGTCCACCCGCTCCTTGATGGCCAGCCGCGCCATGGCGTCCAGCAGCTCCCGCTGCTCCTTGCGCCGGATGGCGGCCTTGCCGGCGGGCAGGGCCTCGAAGGGGGAGTCCAGATGGAGATCCGCGGTGTGGAGGATCTTGATCGTGCTCATGTCAGTCGTATCGCCTCCGCAGCTACGCACCGGCCCGTCTCCGGGTCGATGGTGAACAGGCAGCCCTCCAGCTTCGACGGGCCCTTGGCCGAGTCGTAGCGCCGGGGCGGGTCGCCCATGAATTTGCCGATGCTCTGTTCCGGGTCGATCCCCAGGACCGAATGGACCGGCCCGGTCATGCCCAGATCGGTGATGTAGCCCGTGCCCTTGGGGAGCACCTGGGCGTCCGAGGTCTGCACATGGGTGTGGGTGCCCCAGACGGCGCTGGCCCTGCCGTCCAGCAGGAAGCCCATGGCCCGCTTCTCGCTGGTGCCCTCGGCGTGGAAGTCCACCAGGACGATCTTCTCCCGGATCTCCGCCATGAAGCCGTCGGCGATGAGGAAGGGGTTGTCGGTGTTGCTGTCCAGGGTGAAGCGGCCCATCAGGTTCAGCACGCAGACGTCCCCGAAAGGCAGATGGTAGGCGGCGATGCCCCGGCCCGGGCACTGGGGACCGTAGTTGGCCGGCCGGAGGATCTTGCTCCGCTCGGCCAGATAGGGCTGCAGCTCCGTGCGGGTCCAGGTGTGGTTGCCCAGGGTGATCACGTCTACGCCGGCGTGGAAGATCTGGTCGGCCTGCTTGGGAGTGATGCCGACCACGTTGGCGTTCTCGCCGTTGGCCACCACGAAGTCGATGCCCTGTTCTTTTCGATAGTCCTTCAGGCGCCTGTTCAACAGGTCGATGCCCGGGGTGCCGCAGACGTCGCCCACGGCCAGGATCGTCACGCTCATGGCGTCCTCCTCCCGGAATGAGATACTTCTTTTGCCTATTGTACCACAGATCGGGGGCAAGTTACACCGGGATCCTTGGAGATATCCGGGACGCGGGCCATACATTTTTTCACGCGTCCGGGGCAAACTAGCGGCAGCAAGGAAAAGGAGGGGAAGCGATGAAAGCTCAGTTCTATCTGGGGATGGGCCTGGGGGCCGTGGCTGCGGCGTCCGTGCTGATGATGATGGAGCCCGGGAAGGACCGCGCCAGGAAGACGCTGAAAGAGGCGCGGCAGACCGTGGACAAGACGATCGACAAACTCGGGATGTGAAGCGAAGAGCAGGAGCGTGGAGCAGAAGGACGCCCGCCTCGTACAGAGGCGGGCGCAGACTGCAGACAGACCCGATCCGGCATCGTTTCGACAAGCATGGGGGAAGGGTGAAGGGGGATGGTAGTCCCCCTTCACGTTCGATATACGCAAAAAAGGGAACTTTTTCGGAAGTTCCCTTTTTTGCCGTTCAAGGTGTCGACACTTTGTCGACACCTTACGCCCGCCTCGTACAGAGGCGGACGCACTTCTGCGTTTTGGGTGCGTTCTGGGCCTGTTTTCGGCCCAAGAGGCGGTCACAGCTCGATCGGGCCGTGCTCCTTCTCGAAAGCCGCGATCCGCTTGCGGATCATGTACACCAGTTCGCCGTTCTTGGTGCGTCCCTCGTACTCCGCGACGTAGCCCAGCTTGTCCAGCAGCTCCTGGTCGATCCGCAGGGTGTAATGACTCTTTTTATCAGTCATTTTGCCACCTCCACAACTTAGTATTGACGAAATTGTAACGTCATACTAAAATGAGAT
>JAFZOC010000277.1 GCA_017550765.1 Oscillospiraceae bacterium | reverse complement strand
GGAGGCCGTGCGCCGCCACATCCCCGCCGGCACCGAGGAGATCAACCGCAAGGCCCTGGACGCCGGCAGAGAGCTGATCGCGCCCGAGCAGGCCGCCGCCTTCGCCCAGCACCTGGGGTGAGCGTCATGGAGCTGCAGAAGCGTTTTCGCTGCGAGGCGCTGAAAGAGCGCGTCATGAGCGCCGAAGAGGCCGCCTGGCTGGTGCAGGACGGGGACACGGTGGCCGTCAGCGGCTTCACCCCCTCCGGCTGTCCCAAGGCCGTGCCCCTGGCCCTGGCCGGGCAGGTCCGCTCCGGCGAGCGGACGCTGCGCCTGGGGCTCCTGTCCGGCGCCTCCACGGGCGAAGAGATCGACTCCACCTGGGCGGAGCTGGGCATGATCGCCCGCCGGGCCCCCTATATGACCAGCAAGGCCCTGCGCACCGCCGTGAACGGCGGCGGGATCGCCCCGGTGGCCTACACCGACCTGCACCTGGGCATGGTGGCCCAGAACGCCCGCTACGGCTCCTACGGCCCCATCCGGGTGGCGATCGTCGAGGCTGTGGCCATCACCGAGGAGGGGCACCTGATCCCCAGCACCGCGGTGGGCTGCTCCCAGACCTGGATCGACCTGGCCGAGAAGGTCATCGTGGAGCTGAACATGGCCCAGCCGGCGGAGCTGGAGGGCTTCCATGACATCTACCGGGTGGCGGACCCCCCGCTGCGTCAGCCGATCCCCCTCACCGACGCCGCAGACCGCATCGGCGTGCCGTATCTGACCTGCCCCCGGGAGAAGATCGCCGCCGTGGTGATCTCGGAGCTCCCGGAGAAGCCCAGGGCCCTGGCCCCGGAGGATGAGGTCAGCAAGAGGATCGCCCAAAACATCGTCTCCTTCCTGGAAGCGGAGAAGGCCGCCGGACGGCTCTCCGCCGACGTCTGCCCCCTGCAGTCCGGCGTGGGTTCCGTGGCCAACGCCGTGCTCCTGGGCCTCCGCGACTCGGGATTCACGCACCTGCGCTTCTTCTCCGAGGTCATGCAGGACGGCATCCTGGACCTGATCGACGCCGGCAAGGCCGACATGGCCTCCGCCACCAGCCTGTCCCTCTCCGAGGAGGGGATGCGGCGGCTCCTGGGCCGGCTGGAGGACTACCGCGGCAAGCTGATCCTGCGGGACTCCGAGATCTCCAACCACGCGGAGGTCATCCGCCGTCTGGGGGTCATCGCCATGAACACCGCCGTGGAGGCGGACATCTACGGCAACGTGAACTCCTCCCAGATGAACGGCACCAGCGTGTATAACGGCATCGGCGGCTCCGGCGACTATGCCCGCAACGCCGCGATCTCCATCTTCATGACCAACAGCGTGGCCAAGGGCGGCAAGATCTCCAGCATCGTGCCCATGGTGAGCCATGTGGATCACACCGAGCACGACGTGGATCTGATCGTCACCGAGCAGGGCTACGCGGACCTGCGGGGCCTGAGCCCCAAGGAGCGGGCCGAGCGCATCATCGAGAACTGCGCCCATCCGGACTACCGCCCCCAGCTGCGGGCCTATCTGCAGGAGGCCGTCGACGCCACAGCTGGCGCCCAGACGCCCCATCTGCTGGACCGCTGCTTCGCCTTCCATCAGCAGCTCAAAAAGACCGGCTCCATGCGGCTGGACGAAGAGGAATGAAGAAATGAAGGAATGAAGGGCCTGCGGCCGATGAAAGAATTGAGGTGTCCCGCATGGCGGGACGGGTCCTGAATGCATCGGCGAAGCCGATACCATCATTTCTTCATCAGCGAAGCGTCTTCATTTCTTCATTAGGCGAAGCCGAGCTTCATTTCATACAAGATGTTCTGCTTTTGCAGAGAAAGGATCGATCTTTATGGCCTTCCAGTTCCCCGCCTATCATGCTCCCGACTTCACCGAGGAGCGCTTCCAGAACGCCCCGAACGCAGCCTGGGCGCTGTGTGAGGCGGACGGCGTAGCCCCCGAGGGCTACCACAGCACCTCCATGTATCCCGAGTATTTCAAGCTGGACGGCGAGTGGGCCCTGGCCCCCGAGAGCCGGATGGACTCCTGCGTGGTCTGGCGGCCCGACGGGCGGCTGGACGTGGTGGAGGCCCGGAACCTCCGCAAGGGCGACCGGGTGCTGCTGGGCCGCACCGAGAACGGCGAGGTGGGCATCTACATGCACAGCACCGGCTTCCAGGAGCCCGGCGTCGAGCTGGAGGACCGCTTCGTCTTCCGTACCGGCCGCAGCCGCGAGACCTCCTACACCAAGGACTATGACAACTTGGTGGAGCTGCTGCGCTACGAGCGGGAGCACGGCAACATCGTCTGGGTCATGGGCCCCGCCTTCGCTTTCGACGCCGACGCCCGCAAGGCCATGCAGCTGCTGGTGGAGAACGGCTACGCCCACGGCCTGCTGGCGGGCAACGCCCTGGCCACCCACGACCTGGAGGGCGCGCTGCTGCACACCGCCCTGGGCCAGGACATCTACACCCAGCAGTCCATGCCCAACGGCCACTACAACCACCTGGACACCCTCAACAAGGTCCGCCGCTGCGGCTCCATTGCCAGGTTCGTGGACGAGTACCACATTGACAACGGCATCATGTACAGCGTGGTGAAGCAGAACGTGCCCTTCGTGCTGGCCGGCTCCATTCGGGACGACGGCCCCCTGCCCGAGGTCATCGGCGACGTGTACAAGGCCGCCGCCGCCATGCGTCAGATCGTGAAGAAGTCCACCACGGTCATCTGCCTGGCCACCATGCTGCACACCATCGCCACCGGCAACATGACCCCCTCTTTCCGGGTCCTCGACGACGGCAGCATCCGCCCCGTGTACCTCTACTGCGTGGACGCGGACGAGTTCGTGGTCAACAAGCTCCTGGACCGTGGCAGCCTCTCCGCCACCACCATGGTCACCAACGTCCAGGACTTCATCCGCAACGTGGCCCACGGTCTGGGCCTCATGTGAAAAGAGAGCCGGGAGGCCTGCGGGCCTCCCGGCTCTCTTTGGACGCCGCGGGCCTGACAGGGCCCTGCGGACAGAGAAAGGAGCGTTACGATGAGCGAAAACGATGGGCTCGAGCGCTTCCTCCCGGCGCATAGGGGATCCTTCCCCGACGCGCTGCGGGAGATCGAGAGCGGGCGCAAGCGCAGCCACTGGATGTGGTATATCTTCCCCCAGCTGCGGGGACTGGGCCACAGCAGCACGGCCATGTACTACGGCATCCGGGACGAGGCGGAGGCCCGGGCCTTCCTGGCCGACCCCTATCTGGGCGGGAGCCTGGTCCGGATCTGCCGGGCGCTGCTGGAGCTGCCCGGCAACGACGCCTACGCGGTCTTCGGCTGGCCGGACGAGATGAAACTGCGCTCCAGCATGACCCTCTTCGCCGCGGTCAGCGAGCAGGGCTCCGTGTTCGAGCAGGTCCTGCAGAAGTACTTTCGCGGCTCGCCGGACGAGATCACCCTGAGCATGCTGGGGAGATAGGCTGCGCGCCGCCGCCCGGGATGCCGCGTAGAGCGACGGGAGCGCAGAAAAAAGAAAGATCGCGCTTGCGCTTTGTTCAGGGATGTGCTACGATAAAGAGCAGAAGACGGCGAAACGTCGCAAAGCGTTCCGCCGAGCCGTTCCGCGGCGGACAGGACGACGCGGAGCGGCTGCGATACGGCACGATAACACAAAAAAGGAGGACCACCCATGATCTACAAAGCAACGAACCTGATCGCGACCGAGTTCAGGAACAACGGCCTGAAGTTCGCCACCCGCGAACTGCAGAACTTCTCTTTCCTGGAAGCCGGCTTCAACGGGAAGAACTGCAGCGTGACGCTGCGCTTCATCTCCACGGACAATGACAACGACGTCAAGGTCCTGTCGGAGGATTTCGTGAAGTTCCCCGAAGGCGCCAGAGAGCGCGGCTTCCGTCTGCTGAACGCGATGAACCGGAAGTACAAGTACGTCAAGTTCACCATGGACGAAAAGGACGGCGGCGTCAGCGCCCAGTTCGACTTCCCCCTGCGTCTGGCCGACGCGCAGGTGGGCCCCGTGGCCGTGGAGATCGCGCTGCGCTTTGCCAAGATCGTCGACGACTCCTATCCGGAGTTCATGCAGGGGATCTGGCGCTGACAGGCCAGGGCCCTTCCGCCTCCGAAAACGCCCGCACACGCAAAAAAGAGCGCCGTCGGCGCTCTTTTTCTGCTTATCTTCGGCGATCTCCGAAGGGATCAGGCCCACAGGACGCGCATGAAGACGGGGTAGCCCTCGTCCACGATGTTGACGACGCGGTTGACCAGACTGGCGCATTCGTAGCCGCAGGTCTCCTCGTCGATGTAGGCGTCGATCTGGGCGCAGACGTCGTTGTCGCTGTCCACATAGAACTTGACCCAGCGGTACTTGTTGTTCAGCTCGTTGCAGGCCAGGATGGCGGCGGTCTTCTTGCTCTCGGGGATCTTGGCGATGTCCCAGCAACGCAAGGTGACCAGGCCCTCGCCGTCCTTGTCGAAGAACACATAGACGGGGATGGACTTGAGGTTGTCACCGGTGTAGACGACGCGGACCGTGCGGTCGTCTCTGTCGGTGTAGCGGATGCCCTTCTGATCCATGTAAGCCAGATACAGCTGCTTGTAGATAGCCATGATCGTTCCTCCTTTTCTGTTGCTCGAATGCTATCGCAACTATCATAATAACATCGCAGCTGGACCCTGTCAAGGATAGACGGATAAAAAGCGTCCTGTCGGCTATGGCAGGCCGTGCCGGGGCGCGATGCGCGCCGACCGCGCCGCTCAGAGCTCCCGCCGGCGGTAGAGGAAGACGGACAGGGCCCAGGACAGGGCGAAGAGCACCACACTGGCCAGCACGATCAGGCCCCCCGGCAGCTCGCCGGAGCCGGCCGCCGCCAGATCCACGTTGCCCAGCGTCACGCAGGCCACGCACACCAGGCCCACCAGCGCGAAGTAGAAGATCCGGCCCTTCTCCACGCCCAGCCAGAAGATCACCGGCAGCAGCAGCCCCGGACCCATCAGCCCGATGGGCAACAGCAGCCCCGGCAGGTCCCAGAGGGACGCGGGCGAGCCCGTCCGGCTCATGCGGACCGCCTGGGCCAGCATGGAGAGCGCCCCGACTGTCAGCACCGACAGCAGCGTCAGCAGATACTTGGAGGAGA
Source organism: Oscillospiraceae bacterium (assembly GCA_017550765.1). Next base: position 1,859 of record JAFZOC010000277.1, on the reverse strand, counting down.
CGAACTTGGCCCGGCTGACGGGCATCGCGTCACAGGCGACGTTCCACTTGGAGCGCTCGTCGATGCTGATGAGGCTCACGGGGATGATCATGCCGATGATCATGGGGTAGATCGTAAAAAAGCTGTTCTCCTCCTGCGAGAAACAGCTCACCGCCAGGAAGATGGCGACCATCAGCAGGAACATCCGGCAGTAGGCCCAGATCATGATCAGGTCTTTGCGCAGCAGTCCGATCATTTCTCTTCCTCCTTTACCATCAGGATGAACAGGTCCTCGATGCTCACCGGCTCCAGAGGCGTCCCCGCCGGGGCCGCCTCCCGCCGGAGGATGGCCGAGACGCCGTAGGGGTCCCGGCGGCTGCCGATCGCGACGCCGGGGCCCAGCGCCTCGAAGGCCTCCCGGGACAGGCGGGCCAGGGCGTAGCGCTCCCGCAGGGCGTCCTTCTCCTCGCAGAGCAGGAGCCGGCCCTTGTGCAGGAAGGCCACATAGTCGCAGAGCTTCTCCAGGTCGCTGACGATGTGGGACGAGATCAGCACCGAACGCCCCGCGTCCCGGGCGAAGTCCGAAAAGATCTCCACCACCTCGTCCCGCACCAGGGGGTCCAGCCCGGAGGTGGGCTCGTCCAGCACCAGGAGCCGGGGATGGTGGGACAGGGCGACCGCGATGGACAGCTTCATCTTCATGCCCCGGGAGAAGTCCTTGAACTTCTTGTCCGGAGGTAGAGAGAGCGCGAGCAGATAGCCGTCGTAGAAGGCCTGGTCCCAGCTGCGGTAGATCCCGGCCAGGACCCGGCCCAGCTGCCGGGGGGTGAGACACTCGGGGAAAGCCGGCTCATCCAGCACGACTCCGATCTCCTCCTTGTCCGCCGACTCCTTGCCCAGCACCCGGACGCTGCCGGCGTCGGGGCGCGTCATGCCCAGGAGCATGCGGATGGTGGTGCTCTTGCCGGCGCCGTTCTCGCCCACCAGGCCCAGGATGCAGCCCTGGGGCAGCGTCAGGTCGAGCTTCAGGTCGAAGCCCGGATAGTGCTTCTCCAGGCCGCGCAGTTCGATCGCGTTCATGGCTCTTCCTCCTCCAATGCATCCAGCATCTCCTGCAGCGCGGCCCGGTCCAGGCCCGCCTGACGGGCCAGCTCCAGCGCCGCGGCCAGATGCTCTTCGATCCGGCGCAGATGCTCTTCCCGCAGCAGCTCCATGTTCCGTGCCGCCACGAAGCTGCCCTTGCCCGGCACCGTGTACACCAGCCCCGCCGCCTCCAGCTCCTCATAGGCCCGCTTGGTGGTGATCACGCTGATGCGCAGGTCCCGGGCCAGGTCCCGCAGAGAGGGCAGCGGCTCGTCCTCCGGCAAAGCGCCGGAGAGGATCTGGCTGCGGATCTGGGAGACGATCTGCTCGTAGATGGGCTGGCCGCTCTTGTTGTCGATGCGGATGGTCATATCGATCCCTCGTGTTTTCTGTATATGTACAATATACACAGTATATACGCACATGTCAAGAGGGTCTGGACAGAAAAAGACCGAGCGGAGAAAAAAAGACGGGAGACGATCATTCTCCTTGACAAATGCCGGGAAGCCTGTTATGCTCAGTCCACAACTGAACACCTTATCAAGAGCGGTGGAGGGAACGGCCCTGTGAAGCCCGGCAACCTGAGGAGACTCAAGGTGCCAAATCCGGCGGTGAGACGAAAGATGAGGCTTTCAAAGGCGTTTTGGCGCGCACTGTCGGACGACAGCGCGCGTTTTTTCACGCTCCTGCATGTCCAGTAAAATATGATCCAAAAGGAGAACGAATATGAGCCACTTTTTCTTCACGTCCGAGTCTGTGACCGAGGGACATCCCGATAAGATCTGCGACCAGATCTC
>JAFZOC010000276.1 GCA_017550765.1 Oscillospiraceae bacterium | reverse complement strand
GTATCCGGTCTTCGGAGCTCACAGCCCAGGAGACATCGAGAGCGCAGCCGGGGGAGATATCCCCGGCTGCGCTCTTTCGGATCTGTAAAGGCGCTTTAACGACGAAAGAGGCGCCCCGAAAGGGGCGCCTGAGACTGTCAAAAAAACCTCGCTGTAGCGTCAGATGACAGAGCAGCGGGGGAGCTCGAGGGGGCAAGGCCCGCCTCGAGTTTGATAGCCCGCCGCTTCGAAAAGCCTTGAAGATCAAGGCTTTTCGAAAACAGCATTTTGTGTTCGGCCAAAATGCTCGGCGGGGAAGCGCGGTCAAAAAAGACCCCGAGGGGACTTCTTTGACAAGCTGAGGCGCCCCGAAAGGGGCGCCTCTTTCCTGTCTGTCCCATTCCCAAAGACGGAGAACTGGACGCCGAGAGCTCAGAAGATATCCTCCACCACTTTGGTGGGCGGAGACTCCAGGATCTCGGGATGCTGGAACATATAGCGGTAGGCCTGGAAGAACTGGGCATAGTAGTGCCCATCCACGATGCCCTCGTCCACAACGGCTTTGGCATCCACATATTTGCGCTCGAGGATGTTGCCGTTCCGATCCAGCTCATAGGCGTGGCGTTTGGTGCCGAAGGCCAGGAACACCGGCAGCGTGCCGAAGTTGTAGATGTGGTGATACACGGGGCCGATGCGCAGAGAGCCCAGGTCCGTGATGATCATGGAGCCGTGGAAGGGGCTCACGTCCAGCCAGGCCTGTGGGATCCAACCGAAGTAGTCCATCATGCGCAGGATGCCGATGGCAAAGCGGAGCAAGCCCCGGGGCAGCTTGGCGATCGTCTCGGCGAAGTCCTCGGTGCCGTTGTTCTCATCGGAGGTCTTGATCTCTTCGATCTTCGCGTTGAGCTTGCGGTACACGTCGAAGATGGTGTCGGTGGGCTCGAAGACGACCTTGATGGTGGTCTCGGTGGCGTCGATGGTGAGCTCGCGCTTGACGGTCATGACCACCTCGATGTTCTTGCGGGCGTAGATCCTGCGGCCCACCACGAAGCGGTTCATGCCGGGCAGCATGGAGATGGCGCGCACATGACAGGCGATGAAGAAGTGGAGCAGGCCGATGCCCTTGTAGCCCTCCACGCGCAGGGCGCGAAGGCGGCGGTCTACGGCGCTGATCTCCATGGCCTCCTCGTAGTGGACGAAGCGGTCGTTGCGCTCGGGCATGATATAGGGGATGAATTTGTTGAAGGCGGGCAGGGAGCGGAGCAGGCGCCCCTCCTTGCGGTCGCCGTGACGGTGGCGATAGGTCGTAGCCATGACAGGTCCTCCAATACGAAAAGGTCGGTGTCTCGAAAAAGAGCTATCAAGTATTATAACGGTCGGATCGAAAGATCGCAAGCGGGAAACGCTGCTTTTCGCAAGTTCAGCGGCGCTGGCGGAGGATCTTGCGGATATCCTCGCCTACGAAGGGGAGCAGCAGGAACTCGCCCTCCAGCCGGGAGCAGATCTGCGGCGTGTAGCGACGGCGCAGGTCCTCTTCGCTGCAGTTGGTGGAGATGATGGTCCGCCGGTCGTGGAGCATACGGGTGTTCAGCAGGGTGTAGAGGGCGCTGAGGGACATGGGCGTGACCATCTCGGTGCCCAGGTCGTCCAGGATCATCAGGTCGCAGCTGAGCATCTGCCGGACCCGGCGGGCGGCCTCCTCGGCCTCCCCGGGATCCCGGGCGAACTTCTGCCGCTCGAAGGCGTCCAGGGCGGCGGAGGCGGTGTCGTAGCACACGCTGCAGCCCTTGTCGGCCACGACCCGGGCGATACACGCGGACAGATAGGTCTTGCCCAGGCCCGGCGCGCCGCGGAAGAGCAGGTCGGAAGAGACCTGGGGGAAATTGTCGGCGAATTTGCGGCAGATCTCCAGGATCCGCGCCATATGCCGTCTGGGGGAGAGGCCGCCTACGACCGGCTCGTCGCTGTACAGACCCAGGTCGAAGCGCGAGAAGCTCTCATCCCCGGTCTGCAGCAGCACGCCCAGCTCCTTCGTCAGCTCCTGGTTGTAGAGGACGAGCAGACAGTCGCAGATCCCGCCGTCCAGCTCGCCTGTGTCCCGGCATTTGGGGCAGCTGACGATCTCGTCCAGATAGTCTTGGGGGAAACTGTTCTCCACCAGCAGTTCGACCCGGCGCATCTGCAGATCCTGGTTGGACTTGGCCAGCGCCTCCAGCTGCTGGACCAGATCGGGCTTGCGGGCGATGGTCAGACGTACGACCTCGGCCATCTGGGCGCGGAGCGTATCGTCGATCTGACGGATCTCGGGGACGCGGCTGTAGACCTGGATCGTGCGGCGCTGCTGTTCCGCCATGTTCGCCATACGGCGCGCTTCCAGTTGGGCTCTCGCGCGGCCCAGGAGCTTTCCTTCGTAGGGCATGGTGCCTGCCTCCTATCAGATCTTTTCCAGGATCGCCGACAAGGCC
>JAFZOC010000028.1 GCA_017550765.1 Oscillospiraceae bacterium | reverse complement strand
CTGGATGCTCCTCACCCGGCTGTCCTGAACGCCATCTTCAACGCCACCGGCGCCCGCGTCACCCGCATCCCGGCTACCCCGGACAAGGTGCTGGCCGCGCTGAAAGCGCTGGAAGAGTGATCTGAGCTTGTAGATCTGCCTATACCCGTGTTATGATGGGGATGTGGGATACTTCCCACATCCCCATTTCAGTTTTCCCTTATTCCACCGTCCGGGAGGGGTCCATATGAGCCAGATCCAGGAGCGCGGCTCCACCCATGTCTATCATGTCAACAAGATCTCCCGGGAGGAGATCGAGGCCATGGTCACCCGCTGCGTCTACGAGCATCCGCCTTTCTGCAGCGCTGCCTGCCCGCTGAAGCTGGACGCCCGGAGCTTTTTGGAGACCGTGGCCGCCGGGAACTTCAAGAAGGCGCTGCAGCTCTATGAGAAGATCGCGCCTTTCCCACTGATCCTGTCCCAGGGCTGCGAGGCCCCCTGCGAGAGCCGCTGCCGCCTCGGCGAGGTCGGCGATGCGCTTGCCATCCGGGAGGTGGAGCGGGCCGTGGCGCGCTTCGGCGAGCAGAGCCGGCTGGGCGGGATCTTCCGCACCAAGAAGCGCAAGCGCGTGGCTGTGCTGGGCTCCGGCCTCTTCCCGCTTCTGCTGGCGGGGGAACTGGAGAAGAAAGCCTACCCGATCCTCGTATCCTGCGCCGAGCCGGATCTGGCCGCCTGGCTGCGCGCCGCGGCTCCCTTCCTGGACGAGGAGGGCTTCCGGCTGGAGCTGAAACGTCTGAAGGGCAAGGATATCCAGTTCGCTTTCGGCTGCTGCCTGGACGCGGCCTTTCTGGAGGGAGCGCGCGGGGACAGCGACGTGCTCTGCGCCTCTTGGGAGCTGACGCAGGAGCTCTGCCCGGGGGCCGTCTGCATCCCGGAGCTGATGATCTGCGAGGCGGAACGCATCGTCACCGGGCCTACGGCCGGCGTCATGGACGCGGCCTTCGGGGCGAAGCGGGCCGCCCTCACCGTGGACCGTCTGGCCCAGGACCTGGACCCGCGCAACACCCGGGGCCAGGAGGGCGCGGTGGAGAGCCAGCTCTATACCGACCTGAGCGCGGCGACGGCCCTCCGGCGCGTGCCCGTCCCCGCGGAGGGCTACAGCAGGGAACAGGCCGTCGAAGAGGCGCGGCGCTGCATCCGGTGCCGCTGCGAGGAGTGTCTGAAGAGCTGCGCCTTTCTGAAGCACTATAAGAAACACCCCGGCCTGATCGCGAAAGAGATCTACAACAACACCCAGATCATCATGGGCGACCACCAGCTCAACAAGCCCATGAACAGCTGCGCCCTCTGCGGCCAGTGCACGGTGGTCTGCCCCAACGGCTTCGATATGGCCCGCGTGTGCCACCTGGCGCGGAAGAACATGGTGTCCACGGACAAGATGCCCCTGGCGCCCCATGAGTTCGCCCTGATGGACATGCTCTTCTCCAATGACGAGGCCTTCCTCTCCCGTCCGCAGCCGGGCTATGAGCGCTGCAGATACGTCTTCTTCCCCGGCTGCCAGGCTGCGGCCATCGCGCCGGAGACGGTGAAGGCCGCCTACCTGGACCTCTGCGAGCGGCTCCAGGGCGGCGTGGCGCTGATGCTGGGCTGCTGCGGGGCGATCGGCGACTGGGCCGGACGGGAAGAGCTGGAGGAGCGGACCCGGGCCTTCCTGGACCGAGAGCTGGCAAAACTGGGCGACCCGATCGTCATCGCCGGCTGCCCCACCTGCCGGCAGGAGCTGCTGGGCCATGAGGGCCGGGAAGTCGTCGGCATCTGGGACCTGCTGCTGGAGCTGGGCCTGCCGGCGGGCGGCCACGGGCTGGAGCGCCCCGCCGCGATGCATGACGCCTGCGGCGCCCGGGGCGATGAGAAGACCCAGGACGCGATCCGGGAACTGGCCCGGCGCCTGGGCTGCGAGCTGGTGGACACGCCCTACGACCGGGACCGCGCCCCCTGCTGCGGCTATGGCGGCCTCGCCGCCTACGCCAACAGAGAAGTGGCCGCAGAGATGACCGAGAAATGCCTGGAGCGCAGCGACGCGCCCTATATCAGCTACTGCATGGCCTGCCGGGACCGCTTCGCCCGCCAGGGGCGCCAGTCCCGGCATATCCTGGAGCTCGTCTACGGCACGGACGCGGGCGATCCCCCCGACATCAGCGAAAAGCGATGGAACAGGCTCACGCTGAAAAAAGAGCTGCTGCGGGAACTGTGGCAGGAGGAGATAACGGAGATGGATCTGGGCTTCCATTTGGACTATACGGATGAGGCGCGGCGGATGATGGACGAGCGTATGATCCTCACCGACGACGTGATCGCCGTGATGCGCGCGTACCGGGAGAGCGGGGAGGCGATCCTGGACGATGAGTCCGGGCTGACCATCGCCCGGGCGCGACTGGGCAACGCCACCTTCTGGGTGAAGTTCCAACAGACCGGGGAGGATGCCTACACCATCCACCGGGCCTGGAGCCACCGGATGAAGGTCGTGAAACGGGAGGGCTAGACCATGGCAGAGAAGAACTATTACACCATAGACCCCCAGGGGAAGCTCAAGTGCCTCAAGTGCGGCGTGCCCCTCATCAAGGGCAAGGCCAAGTTCCTCTATCTGGACAACGGCTTCCCTGTGGAGCTGCCGGTCTGCCCGGTCTGCGGCTTCGTCTATGTGCCGGAAGAGCTGGCTCTGGGCAAGGTGGCGTCCGTGGAGCGGGCGCTGGAGGATAAATGAGGAGCCACCCGGGCGGAGACGTCCACACCCGCCGGATGCTGGAGCTGGCCGCGCTGCGGCCGGGCGAGCGCGTCCTGGACCTGGGCGCCGGGGCGGGGGAGGCCCTGTCGCTGCTGCGCGCTCTGGGCTATGATGCTCGGGGGATCGATCTGGAGCCCCGCTCGCCGCTGGTGGAGCGGGGAGACCTGCTGGACGCGCCCTTTCCGGACGGCAGCTTCGGCGCGGTGCTGAGCCAGTGCGCCTTCTTCGCCTCCGGCGACCAGCGCGGGGCCCTGCGGGAGGCCAGGCGGCTGCTGCGGCCGGGCGGGAGCCTCCTGCTGTCGGATGTGTTCTTTGAAGATCCCGCGGCTCTGCTCCGCGAGGCGGGCTTTGCGGTCCTCCGCTGCGAGGATATGACCAAGGCCTGGCGGGAACATTATCTGGAAGCCCTGTGGCGCGAGGACGCGCCCTGCTGTGAGATCCCGCGAGGAAAGTGCAGCTATCAGCTGCTGATCGGAAGGAAGGACTGAGAGGATGGACCTTTTCGACAGAGTGATGGAACTGAGCCGCTACGGCTATTTCTGCGGCCAGATCCTGGCGATCTTGATGCTGGAGACGGTGGGGGAGGAAGATCCGGGGCTGGTGAAGGCCATGGGCGGTCTGAACGGCGGCGTGGGCTTTTCTCAGAACTGCTGCGGCTGCATGACCGGCGGCGCCTGTCTGATCTCCTACTTCACCGGCAAAGGCGAGGACACCGGGATGGACCATCCGGAGCACAAGCCGGCGCTGGGTGAGTTCACGCGCTGGTTCGAGGACGAGATCACCGCCGACTACGGCGGCATCGACTGCCGGGACATCACCCGGGGCGACCCCGCCAAACGGGTGGAGTTCTGCCCCCAGATCATCGCTGCGACCTACGAAAAGTGCATGGAGATCCTGCAGGAGAGGGGACTGCTGTGAGCGGTCTGCCCGTCTCCCGTCTGGACGCGCTGATCATGGCGCGGGCGGGCCTGCCGCGGCTGGACAGAGCGGCGATCGAGGCGATCCAGCTGGAAAAGCTGGATCGCCTTCTGGCGCGGGAGAAGGCGCGGGGCGGCGCCTACCGGGACCTGCCGGAGCATCTTCGCTCGCTCTCGGAGCTGGAGACGCTGCCCTTCACCACGGACGAGGATCTGGCCCATCATGCCCCGGGCCTGCTGCTCTGTTCCCAGGCCCAGATCCAGAGAGTGATCTCCGACGCCACCTCCGGCACCACCGGGGCGGCCAAGCGGGTCTTCTACACCGAGGGGGATCTGGAGGACACGGTGCAGCTCTATATGGCGGGGCTGGGGGAGCTGGTCTTCCCCGGCAGCGTCACGCTGATCTGCTTCCCCTTCTCCGGGCCTTTCGGCCTGGGAGAGCTCATCGCGGAGGCGATCGAGCGCCTGGGCGCACGTCCTGTCAAAGCGGGCCCCTTCCAAAGCTACAGGGACTACGCGGCGCTGCTGCGACAAGAGCGGCCGGACACCTTCGTGGGGATGCCGGTGCAGCTGCTGAGCATCCTGCGCGCCTGCGGCCGGGGGAGCCTGCGCCGGGCCCTGGTCAGCGGGGACGCCTGCCCCGAGAGCGTGATCCAAGGCTGCGAGGAACTGCTGGGCTCCCGGCTCTTCCCCCACTATGGCTCCCGGGAGATGGGCATGGCCGGCGCGATCTGCTGCCAGGCCCACGAAGGGATGCATCTGCGGGAAGACCACATCATCGCGGAGATCGTGGACGAGGCGGGGCGGCCCCTGCCGGCGGGCGCGTGGGGCGAGCTGGTGATCACCACGATCGGCATGGAGGCCATGCCCCTGATCCGCTATCGCACCGGGGACTATACGCGCATCCTGCGCGGCCCCTGCCCCTGCGGCAGCGAGACGCTCCGCCTGGACCGGGTCCGGCGGAAGACGGACGGCCTGAGCGCGGCGGGACTGGACGAGATCCTCTTCGCTGACCCAGCCCTGGTGGACTGCAGCTATACGGCCCTGGACGGAGAGCTCCGTATCCCGGCCCTGTGCTGCGGTGAGCTGGACGAAGCGCGGCTGCGCGAAAGGCTCGCCGCGCTGGGAGCGTCGCCCACGGTCACGATCTGGGCGCGACCGGTCACACCGGAGGATCGGTCGCTCTACCGCGCCAAGCGGACGGTCCTTCGGCCCATGGCAGGAGCGCCGCAGCCGGAGGTCTGAACGCCGCGAGGCGCGCCCTGGTCCGGAAGCCTGTGTTCGAGCCGGGACGGACAGAAAAAGAACTGAGCGACATGCGCCTGCATGTCGCTCATACGATAGACAAAGCCCCGTGAGAAGACCGTGAAGATCCGCATGGGGGATGCGAGGAGAAATGGGCCCGGGAGCCCTCCTCGCAATCGATGTACACCGATATACACAGAAAAGGGGGCTTTTTGGAAGCCCCCT
>JAFZOC010000275.1 GCA_017550765.1 Oscillospiraceae bacterium | reverse complement strand
TGGATGTCGTCGGGCGCCACGTCGAACAGGCGCATGGCCTCCACGAACTCCAGGCCCTTGTTCATGAGAGTCGAACTGTCCACAGAGATCTTCGCGCCCATGCTCCAGTTGGGGTGGCGGACGGCTTCCTCCGGCGTGATATGTTCCAGTTCTTCCCGTTTCCTGCCGCGGAAGGGCCCGCCCGAGCCCGTGAGCAGGATCTTTCGCAGTTCCCCGGGCTCCCGGCCCATGAGGCACTGGAAGATGGCGGAATGCTCGGAGTCCACCGGGACGATCTCCGCACCCTTCTCTCTGGCGCGGCCCATGACCAGCTCGCCCGCGCAGACCAGAGTCTCCTTGTTGGCCAGGGCGATGCGCTTGCGCGCGTCGATCGCGGCCAGCGTGGGGCGCAGCCCCACCGCGCCGGAGACGGCGGTCACGACGCAGTCCGCCTCCTCCAGGGTCGCAGCCTCGATCAGGCCTTCCATGCCGACGCCCACGCGGACGTCCAGATCCGCCACGGCGAGCCTGAACTGCTTCGCCGCGGCCTCCTCGTAGACAGCGACGAAAGACGGGCGGAACAGCCTCGTCTGCTGCTCCAGCAGGTCGATCTTGCTGCCGGCCGTCAGCGCCGCCACGCGGATCTTGCTGTGCTCCGCCACGGCGAGGGTCTGACGTCCGATCGATCCTGTGCTGCCCAGGACAGAGATCGCTCTTACCATTTCTCGTACCTCAGCGGGGAGAACGCTCCGGCCGCTGTTCTTTCTCTCTCATTTTCGCAGGGTCTTCAGATACTGTTTCGTCGGGTCTGGGATCCGGCTGCTCTCCACCGCTTTCTGGATCGTCTTGTTGTGGGTCCAGCGGTCCAGACGCCCCTCTTCCAGGAGCGGCAGGCAGCTCTCGGGCTGTTTGGCCAGAGCGGTCGCGAAGTACCAGGCGCGCATCATGTTTACATAATATTCTGTACTTTCTATTACGGAAACCTTCTGCAGCTGCTCCGGCCGGAACGCTCCACCCAGGAAGTGTTCCATCAGCATCTTGATGCCGAAGCGGACCGTGTAAGGCCAGGGCGCTTCGAGCCAGGCCTGGATATGTTCCAGGAGCTCGGGCTCATGCCGGCGAAAGGCCTTCGGGCTCATGCTGTCGCAGGTCGCCCAGTTGTCCACATGGGGCAGAAAGCGCTCCACCTGCTCGATGCAGGCGTCGAAGCCCTTGATGCGCTCCAGCAGGAAGGCGTGCAGATGCTCTTCCTCAAGGTATGCGTGCTCCGGCGTGTCCAAGAACGCTGTCGCCTCTTCCGTCCCCGCGAGCTCTTTTGCCAGCGCCCGCAGCGCTGGCGTGCGGACGCCGAGGATCCGCGCCCGGTCCACCGTCGGGACCAGCTTCGCCACGAAAGCGGCGTTGCCCTCGTCCCGCAGGGCGAAGAGGCGCTCCTGTATCGTGCTCATGGGCCGCTCAGCCCTTGACGCCGCCGTAGCGGCGGTCCCGCTTCCGGAAGGCCGCGATCGCCTTGTCCAGTTCCGCGGTATCGAAGTCCGGCCACAGCACGTCCGTGAAATAGAACTCCGAATAGGCGCACTGCCAGAGCAGGAAATTGGAGATCCGCTGTTCGCCGCCGGGGCGGATCAGCAGATCCGGGTCCGGGATCCCGGCAGACCAGAGATACCCGCCGAACGCGTCTTCGCTCAGCTCTCCGTCCGCCTTGCCGTCCAGCAGATCCCGCGCATAGCGTTTCGCCGCCTGGACGATCTCCGCCCGGCCGCCGTAGTTGAGACAGATGTTCGCCTGGAAGCCGGCATAGCGCTGGGAGATCTCATCGGTCTTCGCCACCAGTTCCTGCAGCTCTGCGGGGAGACCGGTCACGTCGCCGAAGATCTTCATCCGGATATGGTCCCGCTCCATGGTGTCGATCGCCTCGTTCAGATAGCGGCGCAGCAGGCGCATGATGGTCCTGACCTCCTCCTCCGGCCGTTTCCAGTTCTCGGTGGAAAAGGCATAGACTGTCAGATAGTCTACCCCGATATCCTTGCAGTATGTGGCGATCTTGCGGAAGTTCTCGGAGCCGGCGGCGTGGCCGGCGGTCCGCGGCAGGCCGCGGCGCTTCGCCCAGCGGCCGTTCCCATCCAAGATAATGGCAATATGCCGGGGGATCTTCTCCCCCGGCTGCCTTGCGTCAAGTTTCTCTGCCATCAGATCTCCGTCAGTTCCTTTTCCTTCTTCTCGGCGATCTTGTCGATCTCCTTGATGTAGTCGTCGGTCATCTTCTGGATATCCTTCTCGGCGATCTTATAGTCGTCCTCGGTGATCTCGGAAGACTTCTGCATCTTCTTGAACTTCTCGATGGCGTCCCGGCGGATGTTGCGGATCGCGACCTTGCTCTCCTCGCCGTATTTCCGGGTCTGCTTCGCCAGTTCGCGGCGGCGCTCCTCGGTGAGCGGGGGGAAGACGAGACGGATATAACGCCCGTCGTTCTGGGGGTTGATGCCCAGATCGGAGGCCAGGATGGCCTTCTCGATGACCTTCAGGAGCTTCGGGTCCCAGGGCGCGATCAGCAGCGAGCGGGGATCCGGCGTGGAGATCGACGCCACCTGCTGGATGGGGGTGGGGACGCCGTAGTAGTCCACCTGGATCTGGTCCAGGACGGCGGCGTTGGCGCGTCCTGCGCGGATGGTGGCCAGCTGAGCGGTCAGCGCCTCGCAGGTCTTCTTCATCTTGTGTTCGAATTCTTTGTAATCAGACATCTTTTGCCCCTCCTATATCGTAATGTTCCCTTTTTCACTTCACGAGCGTGCCGATCTTCTCGCCTGCCAGGACGCGGCCGATGTTCTCGGGATCGGCGAGCGCGAAGACGATGACCGGGATCTCATTGTCCATGGCCAGGCTGGTGGCGGTGCTGTCCATGACCGCGAGGCGCCTCGCCAAGACTTCCTCATACCCGATCGCGTCGAATTTGACCGCGCCGGGGTCTTTGCGGGGATCGGCGGAATAGACGCCGTCGATGTTCTTGGCCAGCAGGATCGCGTCGGCGTGGATCTCCACCGCCCGCAGGACCGCAGCCGTGTCCGTGGAGAAGAACGGGAGGCCGGTGCCGCAGCCGAAGAGCACGACGCTGCCCTTCTCCAGATATTCGATGCTCTTGCGGGTGTCGTAGCGCTCGCCCACGCCCTGGATGTCCACGGCGGTCATGACCTTCGCGTCCACGCCCAGCTGCCGGAACACGTCTGCCACGGCAAGGCAGTTCATGGCGGTGGCCAGCATGCCCATGCGGTCCGCGCTGACGCGCTCCACCTTCCCGGCGCCGTCCTTGACGCCGCGCCAGAAGTTGCCGCCGCCGATGACGATGCCCACCTGCACGCCGCTCTCCGACACACGTTTGACGGCCTCGCAGACTTCCGAGACGAACGTGAAGTCGAAGCCGGTCTTGTTCATGCCCGCCAGGGCCTCTCCGCTGATCTTGATCAGGACGCGCTGATACAGTGGCTCCATAGGTCGATGCCCCTTCCTCTTTTCTTCGTTCTTGTTGATTTTACCACAGCCTTGCCCTTTTGACAATTCCCAATTGACAAATTCTCCAGGGCGGCCGGGGTATGATAGGCCCATGATGATCGTTTATCCGGACCTGACCTTCCTGCTCAGTCTGCTCACGGACTATCTGCTCTGTCTCTCCGCCGCCCGGCTCTGCGGCCTCTGTCTGAAGCGATGGCGCTATCTGATCGCGGCCGCGGTCGGCGCTGCATACGCGCTGCTGGTCCAGCTCAGCGGAGACCGGGCGCTCGCTTCTCCCCTGGCCGCGCTGGGGGTCTGGCTGGGGATGTCCTGCGTCGCCTTCGGCGGCGAGGCGCGGCCCTGGCGCTGCGCGGCGGTCCTGCTCCTGGCGGCGGCGCTCTTCGGCGGGCTCTGCTACGCGCTCTCCCTGGCCGCCGGAGGGCCGGTCCGGCTCTCGCCGGGGGCGCTGCTCTCCTCTTTTTTCTTCTGCTATGGGCTCCTGCGGCTCCTCACGCGAAACGGACAGCTCCGCAAAGAGCGCGCCCTCGCCCGGGTAGACCTGCGCTTTTTGGGGCACGCCGCCAGCTTTACGGCCCTGCGTGACAGCGGCAACGCCCTCTGCGACCCGGTATCCGGCGCCGGGGTCCTGATCGCTTCCCCACATAGTCTTGCGCCGGTACTGCAGAGCTATGCGCCGCTGTTCCGGGAACTGGCGCCTGTGGACCTGCTGCAGGCGCTGGAGCAGGTCCCCGCCCTGCGGGGCCGTTTCCGGCTGATCCCCTTCCACGCGCTCAGCGGCTCCGGGCTGCTGCCCGCGTTCCGCCCGGACGAGCTGCGGATCGACGGGGCCGAGACGAAGGATCTGCTCGTCGCCGTATCCGAGAGGGCCCAGGGCCCCGATCATGAGGCGATCGTATGATCGCAGAAAAAGGAGGTACTGCCATGCTCAGCTGTCCCGAACGCCTGTCCTTCCGCGAGAAGATCCTGCGCATCCTCGGACTGGAGCCGCCTCCGGTCTTCTACATCGGCGGCAGCGACACCCTCCCCGCGCCCCTGTCCCGGGAGGCGGAGGAACGGGCCATCGCCGCTCTGGAGCAGGGGGATCCCGCCGCCCGGGACCTGCTCATCGAACACGATCTGCGTCTGGTGGTCTTCATCGCCAAGCGCTTCGAGAACACCGGCGTGAACATCGAGGACCTGATCTCCATCGGGACGATCGGGCTCATCAAGGCCGTGAACACTTTCCGCTCCTGCAAGAAGATCAAGCTCGCCACCTATGCCTCCCGCTGCATCGAGAACGAGATCCTCATGTACCTGCGGAAGATCTCACCCCTGCGCAGCGAAGTCAGTTTCGACGAGCCGCTGAACACCGACTGGGACGGCAACGAGCTCCTCCTCTCCGATATCCTTGGCACCGAGGCGGACGAGGTCTCCCGCCCGCTGGAGGACGACGCGGACAAACAGGTGCTCCTGTCCGCCGTCTCCACCCTCTCCGAGCGTGAACAGCAGATCGTGTCTCTGCGCTTCGGGCTGCCTGACGGCAAAGAGCATACGCAGAAAGAGGTCGCCGACCTCCTGGGGATCTCTCAGAGCTACATCAGCCGCCTGGAGAAGCGGATCATCGAGCGGCTCCGACGGGAGATGGTCCGGCGCATGCAGGTCTAGCGGCTCCAAAGCCGGGCCCGCTCCCGCCATATGGACAGCGTCCCGCTGCTGCAGGCGCTGGACCGTCGGCGCAAAAAGCTCCGGGCAAGGCCGCCTATGTTCGGTCCTTCCCGGAGCTTTTTGCGTTTTCATCGCTCGTGCACAAGGTCCACGACCCAGGTCTTGTTCCGCACCAGCACAAAGCCGATGACGCATTTGATCAGGTCCAGCAGTTCTACGACCAGGTACATCGTGACGATCGGCGTCTGTGTGAAGCGGGAGAGCACGAAGGCCACCGGGAACTTCACCGCCCAGACGAAGAGGCTGTCGAACACGAAGGTGATGACGGTCTTGCCGCCGGAGCGCAGCGTGAAATAGCAGCTGTTGGTGTACGAATAGAGGGGCATCATGGCCGCGTAGACCAGCAGCAGCTCCGAAGCCAGCGCTCTCACCTTGTCGGTGGTATTGTAGATCTGCGGTATCAGCGGCGCGATGAGCGCCATCGCCGCGCCGATGGCGACGCTCACGAAGAGCGAGAATGCGATGAGCTTCCTGTCCTCGTCCACCGCCCGCTCCAGTTCTCCCGCGCCCAGCAGCTGTCCGATCATGATGGCGATCGCGTTGCCCATCGCGATGAATGCGCAGAAGAACAGACCGCCCACCGTGCTGGAGATGTTCAGGGACGAGACGACTTCCAGTCCCCGCAGCGAGTAGCACTGGTCCAGCATCGTCATCCCGCCGGACCAGAGGAGCTCGTTGAGCAGCAGCGGCGTCCCCATGATCAGGACCTGCCTAATGAGCGCCCCGGGGATCGGCGTCATCCGATAGAGCCCCTCGGCGAAGGGGCATTTGGCTTTGTTCCGATGGGTCCAGATCAGGACGATGCCGCACTCCACGAAACGGGAGAGCACCGTCGCGATCGCGGCGCCTTCCACGCCCAGCGCCGGAGCGCCGAGCTTGCCAAAGATCAGGATATAGTTGAAGACCAGGTTCACCAGCACCGCCGTGATGCCCGCGCGCATGGGGAGCACCGTTTCCCCGGTCTCGCGCAGGGAGCTGGAGTAGACCTGCGTCAGCGCGAAGGGCGCCGTCTGGATCAGCATGATCGCCAGATATGCTTTCCCATGGAAGAGCGTCAGTCCCAGGTCCAGGTCTTCTTCCCCTTCATGGAGGAAGAGCTGGATCAGCTGCTCCCTGAAGCACAGGAGGATGCCCAGGCAGAGGGCCACCGCCACCGCCGCGAAGAGCAGTTTGATCTTCATGGTGTCCCGGACGCCCTTGTTGTCGCCCTTGCCATAGAACTGCGCCGTAAGGATCCCGGCGCCGGCGAGCCCGCCGAAGATGCTCAGGTTGTACACGAACATCAGGCGATTGACGATCGCGACGCCGCTCATGGGCTCCGTGCCCACCTGGCCGACCATGATATTGTCCAGCAGTCCCACGAAGTTCGTGATGGTCTGCTGGATCAGGATGGGGACCATCACCGCGAAGAGGCGGCTGTAGAAGGCTTTGTCCCCGATATATCGACGTAAGGTCATGTCTTCCCTCTCATCACCGTTCAAGTATCGTCGCACATTCTACATGATAGGATAAGAAAAAGCAAGCCCCGGAGAACGGGCTTGCTTTTCTTGACGAGCGCTACCTGCGACAGGCTCAGTACTGACCGTCGCCGCTGCTGCTCCCCCAGTCTATATCGTCCCAGTCCGTATTTTTCCAGTTGGGATCGGACGGTCCCATACCGCCGCGCCCGGGCTGATAGGGGGGCTGATACCGATAGGGATACGCCCCGTCTCCCGGCGTCGCAGACTGCGGATAGCCGGGTCGGACCATATAGCCGTCTTCCTTGGAGAGCTTCTTCACGAGCCTGATCGAGATGATGAAGAGCGCTGCGATGAACAGCAGGAACAGCCACCAGAGCTCTTCCATCCGGGTGATCGCGATATAGTCGTATGCGCCGTGGAGCAGCGAGGGGATCAGAAACGAGAGCCAGCGCTCCCGATAACTCTGATCTTCCCTGCCCAACAGAGAGGAGCGCTTGGCCATCCCGTACCAGGTGCCCATGAAGACGCCGAAGCAGGCGTGTCCCGGCACCGCGGTCAGCGCCCGGGCAAGGGCATTGCCCAGTCCGAACTGGAGCACATAGGCGATGTTCTCCCACAGAGCGAAGCCCAGGGAGACGAAGACCGCATACACCACCCCGTCGAAGGAACAGTTGAAGTTCCTGTTGTTCCAGGTCCGCCAGCGGAGCAGCAGATACTTGACCGCCTCTTCCGTCATCGCGACGACGCCGAAATACATCAGCACGTCGTAGACCACGCTGCCAGGGCTGGACCAGGAAGACAGGAACATATCGCCGATCTGCTCGACGACAGCTGCGACGATGGTGATGGGGATCCCAAGGAGCACCAGGCTGATGAGCAGGGAGAAGGGCTCCTTCTCCAGACGGTCCGCCCGATAGACCAGGATCAGCAGGACGGCAGCCGGCGCGATCGCGGCCAAGATCAGTATCGTTTGCATCTGTGTACCTCCCGGTTCGTGTTCTCTTTCCGTGGGAGCGCTGCGGCTGTTCCGAGCGCTCCTCCTATGTCCAGTCCGCTGCCGCCCGGAGCGGTGCGTCAGTTCTTCGGCCGGATGTCGATCCGTTTGATCAGGATCGCCGCGGCGACCCCGATCGCGATGCCAGCCAGGGTACCGCTGAGGATCAGATAGGGCAGATAGTATCTCACCACATCGGTCTCCAGCAGGATGCAGGCCATCCCGATCTGGCCCACATTGTGCAGGACGCCCCCTGTGACGCTGACCGCTACCGTCGAGAACAGGCCTGTCTTCTTCATGCCGATCATGCCCAGCAGGCTCAGCACCGCGCCGGCGCTGCTGTAGAACAGGGTGCTGGGATTGCTGGTGAAGACCAGGGAGACCACGATCACCCGCACCAGGGAGATCGCCGCGGCCTCCTTCCAGCCCAGCTCATACAGCACGAAGACCACCGCGATGTTGGCCAGGCCCATCTTGATCCCCGGGATCGCCACAAAGGCGGGGATCATGCTCTCCAGGTAGGAGAGGATCATCGCGAGGGCTGCCGCCATGGATAAGAGCGCCAATCTCTTCGTCTTCATGCTCTCACCCCACCACGATGTCCACGCCGTCGGACTCTCCGCCCTCCACTGTGACGGTCAGTCGATTGGGAAGGCAGGTGATGACCTGACCGGTGTAATGGATCTTCCCCTGCTTGACGCAGAGCTTGTCCGGACAGTCGGCGTCCCGGAGCCAGGCACAGCCCTCCCGGATCACGAGGATGTTGCTGCCGCCGTTCAGGGGCCACTCCCCCTCCTCGTCCAGGGCATACCGGCCGACTTCTTCTCCGTTCACCCGCACGACCGCCCAGCCGCCTTCCTCCCGGCCGCTGCTGAGGCTGAGGAACAGGATCCCCGCCAGAGCCAGCAGCCCCAGGATCAGCGCCAGGTCATAGATGCGTTTTTTCCTGTCTTTGCTCATGGATCTCCGGGACCGGTCGCGGTCTGCGCCGCCCAGGGGCAGACGCGGTCCCCCTTTCTCGAGTTGAGATCATTTTAGTGCTTTGGCAGCGTCTTGTCAATGCCCGTCCGCGCAGTCTCTCCGCACATCTCGCGCAAGGGCGCCGCATCCCCGCCCTCGCCGCGTCCCCATGTGCCGAAAAAGACGAGGGGCGGCTCGCGCCGCCCCTCTCAAGGTGTCGACAAAGTGTCGATACCTTGAAAGGCAAAAATGGGAACTTTCGAAAAAGTTCCCATTTTTGCGTATATCGAACGTGAAGGGGGACTCCCATCCCCCTTCACCCTTCCCCCATGCTTGTTGAAACGATGCCGGATCGACTTTGT
>JAFZOC010000274.1 GCA_017550765.1 Oscillospiraceae bacterium | reverse complement strand
GAGCTCCGCCCGGTCCATCCGCGCACCGCGATCGGCTACTATGAGCCGGGGCACTACTGCTTCGTCGTCGTAGACGGGAGACAGTGGGGCCATTCTGACGGCGCCGAGATCGCAGATCTTGCGCGGCTCATGGAGTCTCTGGGCTGCACCCTCGCCTATAATCTGGACGGGGGCGCGTCCAGCATGATGATCTTCCACGGAAAGACTGTGGACAAGCCCAGCAACGGCGGACGGTACATCAACGACATGTTGATCATCACGGAGCCTGCCGACGGGGCTGAGGAGGGCGGAAGATGAAGAAGAGATGGAAGATCTTTCTGGCGCTCCTGACCAATGCGATGCTGCTGGGGATGCTGCTGCTGACCTATCTGGACGGCCGGAACCCCTTCATGGCCTTCCTGACCAGCGGACCGTCCAAGATCTATATCGCGATCATGTGCGCGCTGGGCATCCTGACCTCCACGCTGTTCCTGGCGGCCGCCCGGGACGAGTGAGAGCGGACGATGCGCAGCGAGGCGTCCAGCGAGCCTGTAAGCGGCGCAGAGCCCCCGCAATTTACATTTCATTCACTTTTTCTGCGCTCCATGTGGTATGATCGTAAGCAAGTCGGTCTGATGACGATACGGTGACAGACCGATCGGATGCGCCGTGGGAGCGTCAGATCGACGACCGAACGGATCGGAGGATGAGTTATGAGCAAGAAAGCGCTCGTTGTAGAAGACGATGGCAATATCGCAGATCTCCTGCGGATGTATCTGGAACGGGACGGCTTCGATGTGATGATCGCCGGCGATGGGAGGAAAGCGGAGTCGGACTTCGATCTCTTCGCGCCGGACGTGGTCCTGCTGGACATCATGCTCCCGGTGAAGGACGGCTGGCAGGTCTGCCGGGACATCCGAAAAAAGTCCGCCGTCCCCATCATCATGCTCACCGCGAAAGGGGAGACCTCCGACAAGGTGAACGGCCTGGAGATGGGCGCGGACGACTATGTGACGAAGCCCTTTGAGATCAAGGAGCTCCTGGCGCGGGTCCATGCGGTGATGCGCCGCGCAGAAGGGCCTGCGCAGCTGGAGAAAAAGCTGGTCTATGACAAGCTGACGATCGACCTGGATTCCTACGAACTGATCGTGGACGGGAAGAAGATCGATACGCCGCCCAAGGAGATGGAGCTGCTGTTCCATCTGGCTTCTTCCCCGAACCGGGTCTTCACACGCAACCAGCTGCTGGACGAGGTGTGGGGCTTCGACTATTTCGGGGACTCCCGCACCGTGGACGTCCACATCAAACGCCTGCGGGAGAAACTGGAAGGCGTTTCGGACAAGTGGCGCCTCAAGACGGTCTGGAGCGTGGGTTACAAGTTCGAACTGGACACGGACGATAAAGGATGAAGAGCATCTATCTTCGCAACTTCGTCGCCATCGCCGCGCTCGTATCCATCTGCTTCCTGCTGATCGCCCTCTCATTCGTCGGAGTGGGCAGACAGTATGTGATCCACCGCTACCAGGAGGAGATGACCACCTGCGCCGAGGAGATCGCCCACACCGCCTCCGCCATCATCCAGACCGACCGGATCGACAGCTGGCTGCTGCGGATGAACGTCAGCTCCATCGCAAATGCTAACGGGGACCACATCTTCCTGACGGACGCGGATGGCGTGATCGCTATCTGCTCCGAGGGCGGGCCGACCTGCGAACACATCGGACGCCGTGTCCCGGCGGATATCCTGAGCAAGGTGGAGCGCGACTGCATGGAGGGCACCAGCGACCTGGGCGGGATCTACCGCGCGGTCCGCTATGTAGAGGCCCGCCCGATCCAGTCCGGCAGCGGCGAGACCATCGGCTACGTCTTCGTCAGCACCCAGGCCGGGAACATGCTTGGCGCCTGGACGGCCTTCCTCACGATCGCCGCGGGCATCGCCGTCGTGGTGTTCTGCGCCACGCTGGTCGTCACGCTGGTCTATACGCGGCATATGGCGCGCCCGCTGGACGAGATGGCCGCCGCCTCCCGGAAGTTCGCCCGCGGCGATTTTTCTGTCCGCGTGAAGCAGACGGAGGACCCCACCGACGAGATGGGCGCGCTGATCGAAGCGTTCAACAAGATGGCGGACTCTCTGGAACAGGCGGAAGTGCGCAGGAGCGAGTTCATCGCGAACATCTCCCACGAGCTGCGCACGCCCATGACGACGATCGCGGGCTTTGCCGACGGCATCCTGGACGGGACGATCCCGCCGGAGCAGCAGGACCGGTATCTGCGGTCCATCCGGGACGAGACCAGAAGGCTCTCCCGCCTCGTCCGCGAGATGCTGGACGTCTCTCAGGCCAAGGCCAAAGCGGCGGATCCCGGGAGACGAACGGTCTTCGACCTGACGGAGCTGATGCTCCAGACGCTGCTGAGCTTCGAGGACCGGGCGACGAAGAAGGAACTGGACGTGGATCCACAGCTCCCGGACGACCATCTGATGGTGCGGGCAGACCGGGACGCGATCACGCAGGTCCTGTATAATCTGCTGGATAACGCGGTCAAGTTTGCTGAGAAAGGGAGCTGCCTGGTGGTCCGGCTCTATAAGGATGACGGGAAAGCGTATGTTTCCATCAAGGACCGGGGGGAGACGATCCCGCCGGAGGATCTGCCCTTCATCTTCGACCGCTTCCATAAATCAGACCGTTCCCGCAGCCTGGACAAAGACGGCGTAGGGCTCGGGCTCTATCTGGTGAAGACCATCATCAACAGCCACGATGAAGATATCGCCGTCAGGAGCGAGAACGGCGAGACGGAATTCGTATTCACCTTGACGCTCGCCACATAAGATGAGCAAGACCGCAAGATCATAGAGTAGGGGATGTCATATGAGCGAATTGGACAGGAACGAACTGGATAGCTGGTATTCCTCCTATCAACCGGAGCCGGCGGCACAGCCGGAGCCGCAGACAAAAAAGAAAAAGCGGATCTGGATCCCGCTGACGGTGGCGATCGCGCTGCTGGCGCTGATCGTCGTGCCGGCCCTGCTGTTCCGGAAGCCTGCGGTCGAGACTTCTTTCCACCTGCCGATCCCGACGCCGTCTTCCAGCGATGCGCCTTCCGGCTCCGGCAACAGCGAAGACCTGCCGGAGGACTGGAAAGATTTCTTCGACAGCTATTACGAAGAGACCGATACTTCCAATGCGCAGGTGGATATCCAGCGCGGAGAGCTCCCGAGCTCGTTCACGCTGGAACTGGAGGATGCGACGGGAGAAACGCTCAGCCTCCAGGACCTGTATGCCCGGTGCGCGCCGTCCATCGTCGCGATATCCGGCTATATCGACGGGCAGACCGGCTATAACTGGGGCACTGGCGTCGTCCTGTCCGAGAACGGTATGATCCTGACGAACACCCATGTGATCGACAAGTGTGACCGCGCCGTGGTGACGCTGGTGGATGACCGGGAGTTCGAGGCGACG
This sequence comes from Oscillospiraceae bacterium, assembly GCA_017550765.1. The sequence goes on along the minus strand of JAFZOC010000274.1, from coordinate 4,328 downwards.
CTGATCGGCTTTGACACCATCAGCGATATCGCGCTGCTGCAGATCGAGGCGACCGGGCTCACGCCGGCAGCGTTCGGCGACAGCAGTTCCCTCGTGGTGGGCGACCGCGTCGCCGCCATCGGCAACCCTCTGGGAGAGACCTTCCGCAACACCCTGACCGACGGCATCATCTCCGCCATCGCACGGGGCATCAACTACAAGGGCCGCAGCATGACGCTGCTGCAGACCAATGTCGCCCTGAACGAGGGCAACTCCGGCGGCGCGCTCTTCAATATGTACGGCCAGGTCGTGGGCATCACGAACATGAAGATGATGTCCTCCTATTCCAGCATCGAAGGCATCGGCTTCGCGATCCCGTCCTCCACGGTGAGGGACGTGGTGAACAGTCTGGTCCGCCACGGCGAGGTGCTGGGACGTCCGTCCATCGGCATCACGGTGGGGGGCATCCCGGAAGAGGCGAAGGGACGCTACGACCTGCCCAGCGGCCTGTATATCTCCGCAGTGGTCGAGAGCTCTGACGCCTACGCCAAGGGCATCCGTCCGGGCGATATCCTGCTGGAGGTCGATCATATCCCCGTGACCACCACGGCGCAGATCAACGATATCAAGAACAGTCACGAGGTGGGCGACGCGATGCTGTTCAAGATCTGGCGGGACGGCGAGATCTTTGAGGTCGAAGTCCTGCTGCTGGAGACCAACGAGGTGTACGGCTGAGCAGGATCTGCGTGAAGGCCGATAGCGCCGGTCGGTGATGATGACGAAAAAACGTAGAAAAGGGCCGGAGAGCATCGCTCTCCGGCCCTTTTCCGTATGCGCGCCAGCCGCTGCGCCCGGCTCCCGGGTATCGACACACCGGGACGTGCAGGAGATGGCCGGCTGTCATGGGCGATCCGGTCGAAAGATGCGGAATAGGGCCAGGCTCTGAGGGAATATGCTTTCCCCGGGGTGAAGAAATGATCGAAACGGCTTGGATGCTATTGCTGGGCAGCGTCTTCCTGATGCTGAGGACCTCGCCCACGGGCTCTTTTCCCCGGCCTCTCAGCAAGGATGAAGAGCGGGAGTGCCTGGAACGGATGGCACAGGGCGATGCTGCGGCGCGGGACCGGCTCGTGGAGCACGATCTCCGCCTGGTGGCCCATATCGTGAAAAAGTATTACGCACAGACGGACGATGTGGACGATCTCATTTCGATCGGGACCATCGGCCTGATCAAAGGGATCGACACCTACAATCCCCGAAAGGGCGTGAAGCTCTCCTCCTATGTGAGCCGCTGCATCGAGAACGAAGTGCTCATGTATTTCCGCGGGCTGCGGAAACGGGCGACAGACGTCAGCCTCTCCGAAGCGCTGGACCTTGAGGACGACGGGAACGGCTTGTCGGTCCTCGACGTGCTGGCCGAGGAAGAGGACCTGGCCGAGCGGATCGGGAATGAAGAACTGTGCGGCACGCTGAGAAAAGCGGTGGACAGCGTCCTGACACAGCGAGAGGCGCAGATCGTAAGGCTCCGCTATGGTCTGGACGGCAGATCTCCGCTGACCCAGCGCGAGGTGGCAGACCGTTGCCACATCAGCCGCAGTTATGTATCTCGCATCGAGAAACGAGCGCTGGAACGGCTCCGGGAGGCGCTGGGAGAGGACGCACGGCCCTGATGTGGCCCGGATGACGCCCGGGTGGGGGAACGCGGGACAGAAATAACTTGAATATCGGGGGAAATGGTGGTATACTCAACAAAAATATGTCCATATCCCGTTGAGAAGGACAGTGACCTTGCCAGACGGACCGGATATGGACGCGACAGGCAGGTGAGTGCGCTTGGATCTGAAAAAGATCGCCTGGCTCGTGGCGATGGCCCTCCTGGGCCTTGCGCTCTTCGGGCTGGTAGATGCGCGCATGACAGACATCGCGAGCAGGCCCGATAACGTGAACCCGGCGACCAATGCCGAGAAGCCGGTGGAGATCGTGACGCCGACTCCGATCCCCCTGAAAGGCGACTGGCCGGATATCGACATCACGCTCCCCCAGTATGCGATGGTCAACAGCGACCGGCTCCTGGCTTCTTCCTATGTCCCGGACGTCACGAAGATCGAAGGCACCTGGAACATGATGTTCGACACGGCTGCGCTCCCGCATCTGATGGATATGATCAACGACCTGAAGGAGAACGGTTTCTCGGTCTACGTCGGCGGCGCCTATCGCTCTTACTCCTATCAGAAACAGCGTTTCGACGGGAAATGCTACAACATCGCGCTGGAGATGGGGATCGAGGGAAAAGAGATCTGGCTGCTGCCGGAGTATCAGCTGGCCGTCGAGGAAGCCAAGAAATACACCATGGAGCCCGGCAGCAGCGAACACCAGCTGGGCCTGGCCGTAGACCTCTACGACAAACAGTATGTGGCGCAGGTCTATGACAGCATGAACCAGAACTTCTACCGGTACCTGGACTCCATCTGCGCCAAGTATGGTTTCATCAAGCGATACCCCACGCGAAAGCTGCTCCTGACCGGCTGGGATGAGCCCTGGCATTACCGCTATGTGGGCACCGAGGCGGCGACTTTCATCATGGAGAACAACCTCTGTTTTGAAGAGTTCTACGCCCATTACGTCCCGGACTTCGATTACTGATCCGACCGGCGGCAGGATGATCCCTGCCGCCGGAACGATCTCCGTCTCATTCCAATATCTTGCAAAAAAGGCTTGCATTCGGCGCAAGATGGTGTTATACTAACAAAGTAAGGATCAAGGTGTGATGGAGAGTGGGTCGCGGCCCACTCTTTTTTGTGAGGGTTTTTACTGATACAGGAGTTGTAGCGATGAGCAGAGCGACAGAGAAGATCTTTGAACTGGCTAAGCCGGTCGTCGAGGAAGAGGGATGCAGCCTCTGGGACGTGGAATATGTGCGCGAGGCGGGCACCTGGTATCTGAGGATCTATATCGACAAGGCAGACGGCGTCTCGATCAGCGATTGCGAGCGGATCAGCCGGCGCATGGATCCGATCCTGGACGAGACCGACCCCTTCGCTGAGAGCTATACCTTTGAGGTCTGTTCCGCGGGAGCGGAGAGGGAACTCAAGCGTCCGTCGGACTTCGCCGCTTTCCTGGGCCATCAGGTAGAGGTGAAGCTCTATAAGCCTCTGAACGGGAGCAAGTCTTTCGTGGGACAGCTCCTCTCGTATGAGAACGGCGAAGTGAGCATCCTGGCAGGCGGCAGCGAGATGCGCTTCACGCCCGGGCAGATCGCGCAGGTCCGTCTGCGCATCTCCAATTGGAACTGAACAACGGGTCAACGAATATACCATAGATCGGAGAAGATGAAATGAACGCAGAGTTTTTTGAAGCGATCGAAGCGATCGAAAAAGAGACCGGGATCCCTCGGGCCTATATGTACGACAAGATCAAACAAGCGATGCTGGCCGCTTTCCGCCGCGACAATCCCGACTGCGAGGACAATGTCGCTGTGGAGCTGGATGAAGAGAAGAAGCGGATCGAGATGTTCGTGACCAAGACGGTGGTGGAAGAAGTCACCGATCCCAGCCATGAGATCCAGGTCGAGGCCGCCAAGAAGATCGGCCGCCGCGCCAAAGTCGGCGACGTGCTGAACATCCCCGTGGACACCAAGAAGTTCGGCCGGATCGCTGCGCAGCAGGCCAAGCAGATCATCACCCAGGGCATCCGCGAGGCGCAGCGTGGCATCATCTACGAGGAGTTCACATCCAAAGAGCACGAGATCCTCACCGGCGTGGTCTCCCATATCGAGCCGCGCAACGGCAGCGTCTCGATCAGGATCTCCTCCAACAGCGAGCTCACCGAGGCTATGCTGGCTCCGGGCGAGCGGATCAAGAACGAGGTCCTCAAAGAGGGCGACAGGATCAAGGTCTACGTGGTCGAGGTGCGCAATTCCGCGCGCGGCCCCCAGGTGCTGATCAGCCGCACCCATCCGGGCCTGGTGAAGCGTCTCTTCGAGCTGGAAGTCCCCGAGATCTTCGACGGCACGGTGGAGATCAAGTCCATCGCCCGCGAGGCCGGCAGCCGCACCAAGATGGCGGTCTGGTCCTCCGATCCCAACGTCGATCCCATCGGCTCCTGCGTCGGCCCCAAGGGCGGCCGCGTCGCCGCTATCGTCAGCGAGCTGGGCGGTGAGAAGATCGACATCGTCCGCTACAGCGCGACGCCGGAAGAGTATATCGCCGCCGCTCTCTCGCCCTCTGAAGTCATCAGCGTGACCATGCTGGAGGATGGGAAGAGCTGCCGCGTGATCGTCCCGAACGATCAGCTCTCCCTCGCCATCGGCAAGGAGGGCCAGAACGCCCGCCTGGCTGCCAAGCTGACGG
>JAFZOC010000273.1 GCA_017550765.1 Oscillospiraceae bacterium | reverse complement strand
TTAGGGGATCATTTTTACCTCGGTAAAAATGCATTCTCCATCTTTGCGTTCCCTACGGTCGTAAAGGTTTGTGTGGCAGCAAACGGAGCTCTGCATTTTTCGTGCGCGGCTCCGGCTGCGCACTTTTTTATTTGCCGGGGGTAAAGAGAATGGCCGAAGAGAAAAAGCTGACTGGCTATCCGTCCATTGACAAGCCGTGGTTGAAATACTACGCAAACGCGGCTGAAGAAAACCATTTGCAGGGCAGATCCGTCTTTCAAAACATTTATGATACCAACGCATCTCATCCGGAGGATACCGCTCTCGAGTATTACGGGAGAAAGATCACATATCATCAGTTGTTCGACTCTGTGGAGCGGACAAAGAACGCTCTTGTCGCTTTCGGAGTAAAAGAGAACGACAAGGTAATCCTGTTCACATCCTCTACGCCGGAGACCGTATATATCGTACTTGCTCTCTGCCGCATCGGCGCGGTCGCTGATATGATCAATCCGCTTTTCACCGATGAGGAGTGTATCGAACGTATCAATGAGACCCAGGCAAGGTCGATGATCGTATTAGATCAACTCTATGATCGGATTGCCGCTTCCATTCCGAAGACCTGTATTCAACGCACGATCGTTATTCCGCTTGTTCGATCAATGCCGCTTCCGACTCGCATTTTGGCCGGGATAAAGCTAAACAAGAGGATCGGATACAACGATACGGTCGTCAGGTGGAGCACTTTTCTCAAGGCAGGCGGCGATTCGATCCCAGATACGCCATATGAAAAGGATCGGCCATTGGTCATGGTCTATTCCTCCGGTTCTACAGGCGCATCCAAAGGGATCGTGCTGACGAATGACGGGATCAATGCGACGATCCGGCATTATATCAGCCCGGATCTTCCTTACGAGCGCGGATACACATTCCTGCAAATGATACCGGTATGGTTTTCCACCGGCATAGTCTTGTCTGTCTTGATGCCGCTGTGTATCGGCATCACAGTGATCCTTGAGCCTGTATTCAGCAAAGAATCTTTTGCTTCTGACCTAAAAAAGTATGACCCTCATATGACCTTGACAGCCACCAGTTTATGGGTCTATGTCATGGATACTTGCACAGAGAAGAGCTTCCGTATCACGAATATGAGATATCCGGCGACCGGTGGCGAAAAAGTTTTGCCTCGTGTTGAAAAAGCATTGAATGCTTTCTTGCGCGACCATGGATCGCAGGCACCGCTCTTGACCGCGTATGGCATGTGCGAACTGGGCAGCACGATCACAACTGATTCTGACACCTATCATAAGATCGGCGCGTCAGGGTATCCCATGACGGGAGTTGTCGTTGCCGCATTTGACCCTGCTTCTGACCGAGAACTGAAATATGGTGAGCGCGGTGAATTACGCGTTTGTTCACCTGCCCGTATGAAAGGATACTTCAAAAATCCGGAGGCGACAGAAGCATTCTTTAGAAAGGATAGCGAGGGCAGGGTCTGGGGATGCACCGGAGACATAGGATATGTCGACGAAGACGGATTTATCTTCGTCCTGGGCCGGGCAAAGGATCATTTTCATCGGGAGAACGGAGAACTCGTCTATTTGTTCGATATTGAGGACGCGATCTTACAAGACGACGCGGTCGCTCAATGCAAGGTAGTCTATTTCAAGACGGGAGAGACCACCGAGACTGTCGCCCACATGGTCCTCCGGGAAAAAGATGCTGATCCTGTGCCTGTGCTGCGGCGAATCCATAGACGATTAACGGATACGCTGCCTGACTACATGGTCCCACATTACTACAAAGTCAGGGGGTCCATGCCTGTCCACAACAATGGGAAGCTGGATGCACGCGCTCTTCGGGAAGAAAGAGATGGTCTGATCCCAGCAGAGGAATTGCAGTAAACCATACTGCGCCGCAAATCGAAATGCACCCCCCTGAACAGGCGGTGCACCCCCTCATGCAGAATTCTATCAAAACAGTGAAACAAATCCATAAAAGCACGGTGATCCTTTTCGGATCTCCGTGCTTTGTTTTTCTGTTATTTTGTGTTATCATGGTCTCGGACGAGGTCGAGAGACCGTCCGCACGGTCGGATGACGGTCGAAAAAAACGATACGGAGCAGTTGAGATACGGGATGACAGGGGGACCGTGCCCGGCGATCTTTTTGATCCCGGACAGAGCCGATCTCCGCGCCGAGCTCTGAGAGGATGGAGAAAAGATGGACGAGAAAAAGATGACGGAAGCGCAAAAAAGAGAGGCCTGCACACTGGTCCTGTGCTTATACTGTTTCCTCACTTTCGTTGACATGGTCAAGGTACCTCCGCGTCTCGCGAAGAGCATGCTTCGGTATTTTGATCCAGACCTTCCGATCGTCGATCGGCCCACCCCTCTCACAGCCCAGGTATCCTGCTCGTTCCGTTTTGCGCCGTTATACCGGGACGATGTCACGGCAGATGCCAATGAGGACTATGACCTTTATTGGAACGATGGTCAGGAAGGCCCCGACCGTTTTCCCTTTGTCCTCAGAGAAAAGGAGGAGTGGGATGCGCTCCAAAAGAAAGTACGCAGTTGTCAAACGGACCTGGCGTATAAGATCGTAGATGCTATCACGAAAAAATTGGCGAACGATGCCTGTATGAAGAGCGTATTCCAATTGCTGCTGTTCTCTATGGGGAACATCTCAAAGGAAGAGTTTGATAACAGTGTTCCCCCGGAGAGCCAGGAGCTCATCGCCGAACTATCGGCCGATCTTGAGCAGCTTGAGCAGTAAGATCTGAAATAGATCTCCAGCCATAGAGATCTCACAGGATGTGAGCCATGGACGATCGCGCTCATGGCCGAGCCGTCCCCCTTCCCCCTTTGCACCCCCAAAATAAAATGCACCCCCTGGACCGGCGGTGCGCCCCTCTATGCGTTCTTTTATCAAAAACGCAGTTCTTTTCCGCGAGAACGATCCCCCGCCAGATGGCGGGGGATCGTTCAGTCTCCGCTGGCGAAGGGCCGGGAGCAGCCGGGATCAGTCCCCCGTCTGCTCCGTGCCCCGGTCGAGCTCGTCGAGATAGAGCTCCAGCACCCGGGCGATCTGCTCCCGCTCCGTCTCGGGGGCGGAGCCGTAGTTGTGGTGGGTCCTCTCCGCGTCCCAGCTGCAGAGCATGTCGGGCCCGAAGAGGGACTTCTCCACCGTAAAGTAGCGCACCTGCCCCATGTCCTCGTCATGGCAGATGAAGGCCCGCCGGCAGAGGGGCGGCGAGACCGGCTCCGGGAACGTGATCTCCACCATCGCGACGCCCGGCCCCCCGGGCTCGCTCCGGAAGATCTGGGGCTCCACTTTGAACTCCTCGGGGGCGTAGGGGCAGACATAGCCCTGCTCCCTCCCCATCAGCTCCAGCAAAAAGGGGAAGAAGCCCCCCTTCCCCCGCAGGATGGAGACGATCATCTTGTCCGCGTCCTCGTCGAAGAGGGCCTGGGGCAGGAACTGGTGCTCCACCGCGTAGAGGAGCTGGCTCTCCAGACTGTCATCCATAGCGCACATCCTTTCTCCCGCGTCTCGCGGGGCGCATCTCGTCCGTCTACGACTGCAGGATACCACGATCTCCCCGCCAGGGCAAGTCCCGCTCTCCGCCCGGATCTTCCGATCCCGCGTCCCGCCCGGATCCTCCGATCTTCCCCGCCCGGATCCTCCGATCTTCCCCGCCCAGATCTTCCGTTCTCGCCCCTTGAATTTTTCCGCCAGATAGAGTAAAGTATGAGGAGCGATACGAGACGATCCGCACTACGAGACGAGAGGGTGCTTCCGTGGAAAAAGAAAAACACAATGGATGGCTCGCGGCGGTAAAATTCCTGCCGCTGCTGGTGTTCGCCGTTTTGGTGATCGTGTTCAAGCTGGACCTGCTGATCGCGGGGCCGCTGGCCACCTTTGCCGCCCTGGCGGTGTACATGGTCATCAACCGGGAGAAGAGCTTCGAGAAGGCCTTCGAGCACGGCCTCGCGGCCACCCGGAAGATCGCGCTGATCTTCTTCATCCTGATGTTCGCCTACGGCGTGGCCGAGTGCTTCATGGCCACGGGCGTGGGCGCCTCGCTGATCCTGCTGGCCCTGAGGCTGGGCATCACCGCCCGGACCGTGGCCATCGTCTCCCTGCTGGTGACCTGCGTGCTCTCCATCGCCACCGGCTCCAGCTGGGGCACCTTCGCCGCCTGCGCGCCGATCTTCCTGTGGCTGGACCATCTGGTGGGCGGCGACGTGACGCTCACCCTCTGCGCCATCGCCGGCGGCGCCTGCTTCGGCGACAACATCGGCATGATCTCGGATGTGACGGTGCTCAGCTGCGGCATGCAGGACGTGAAGATCATCGACCGCATCAAGCATCAGATGTTCTGGTGCTTCGGCTGCCTGGCCATCGCGCTGGCGATCTTCTATGCGGCCGGCTCCCATCTGCCCAACGTGCAGGGCGACGTGCAGGCCGCGCTGGACAGCATCCCGGACGAGGCCTACGCCGCGCTGGCGGAGAAGCGGCCCTCGGCGGTGCTGCTGCTGGAGCAGGTGAAGACCGGCGTGCCCTACTACATGGTCATCCCCATGCTGCTGGTGATCGTGCTGAGCTTCCTGGGCTTGCACACCCTGATCTGCCTGGGCGTCGGGATGTTCTCCTCCCTGGTGCTCGGCTACCTGGCCGGGACTGCTGACCTGCACATCTGGCTCAACGATCTGCTCTACGGCGGCTTCTCCGGCGCCGGCGAATGGGTCATCGTGATGATGATGTGGGTCTCGGCCTTCGGCGGCATCATGAACGCCATGGACGCCTTCGAGCCTCTGTCCCGCCTGGTGGTCCGGATCTCCCGCTCCGTCCACGGTCTGATGGGCTGGTGCGGCGTGCTGTGTCTGATGGGCAACATGGCCCTGGCGGACGAGGCGGCCCAGGTGGCCACCATGAGCCCCATCGTCCGGGACATCGTGGAGAAGAACGTGGAAGTGGACAGCGAGGAGGACGCCTACAGGCTCCGTCTGCGTCTGGCCACCTTCACCTCCTCCATGGGCATCTACGGCTCCCAGCTGATCCCCTGGCACTGCTTCCCGGTGTTCTTCGCCGGCATCGCCACGGCGGTCTATCCCATGCGCTACTTCAGCCCCGTCGACGTGCTCAGCAAGAACTACCTGGGCTGGCTGATCGTGGGCACGGCCCTGCTGCTGACCTTCACCGGCTGGGACCGCTTCGTCCCGGGCTTCGGTCTGCCGAAGAGCGCCCGGCTCAAGCGCAAGAGCGCAGAGAGCGCCGAATGAGCATCCGGCGGGACGAGAGCCGCCCCCCGTCGCAGGATACACGACGCCCCCGGTCGACAAGGCAAAGCGAGCGCCGCGCCCCGGTCGATAAGGCACG
>JAFZOC010000272.1 GCA_017550765.1 Oscillospiraceae bacterium | reverse complement strand
TGTCGCGACACTGGCGTGGGGATCCGCGCTTTTTGGACCGCGAGGGGAGACGGATGGCCACGACCAGTGTGCGCACTGGTCTCGCCATGACGCGCGGGGGACGGGCGCGGCGATCCGCCGGGGGGCGGGAGGCGATCAGACGCCCGGGGCCCGGGCGATGAGGGCGGGGATCTCAAGCAGATCCCGGACCACATGGCTCTCCCGGCCGGAGGGCTCCACGGGGCTGGCCGGGGGCAGATACAGGATGCTGCCGATCCCGGCGTTCTCCGCCGCCGCCACGTCCAGGCTCCGGTCGCCCACATAGAAACTGCGCGCCGGGTCCAGGCCGTACTTGCCCAGCAGGTACAGGATCCCGTCCGGCGCGGGCTTCCGGGGGAAGCCGTCCAGGGCCGTGACCAGCTCGGTGAAGAAGGGCGCGAGGCCCGTCTGCTCCAGGATCGTCCGGCAGGAGGCGCCCCGGTGGGTGTAGACGAAGTTCCGCTGCCCCGCCCGCTCCAGGGCCGCCAGGGCCTCCGCCGCGTGGGGCATGGGGCGTATGTCGGCGATGCGGCTGTCGTTGAGCCGGTCGATGGCGGCCTTCAGCGCCGCGAGATCCAGGCCCCGCTCCGCCGCCGTCTGCTCCAGCAGGGCGGCCACGGAGCCCGCCATGGCCCGGGCGTAGATCTCCTCCTCGCTGCAGACGAGCCCGTGGAGGGCCAAAGCCTCCCGGGCGGCGGGCACGATGGCCGGGTAGGAATCCACCAGGGTCCCGTCCATGTCCCAAATGAAGGCATATCGCGCCATGGCGCTCCTCCTCTCAGCCGCGGACCGGTCTCAGCGGTCCAGATAGTCCTGCAGGGCGGCCAGGTCCCGCCGGGTGAAGTTGTCCGGATCCACGCAGGCCCGGTAGCAGGCGCTGCGGAAGGCCGCGGTGTCCACGGTGGCGCAGGGGAGCTTCTCGATCTCCCGGCCCACCGCCTCGATGTGCTCCCGGCGGATGCCGTTGTAGCCCGCCGCGTCGATCATCGCCAGCTGCCATGCCTCGAATGCCATGGTCGTCTCCTCCTTCGTGATGCCCAGAATGATGGTGTCCCGGCCCGGTGGCCCTCCCGTCGCGGGGGCGGCGGGGCACAGAGGCCCCACGCAGACCGTCCCTGGCCGGATGGTCCTCCCCGCGGGGGCGGCGGTCTCCCGCCGGCGCCCGGACGGGACGCAGAGAGGACGCGGGGACTTGCCATCGGTCCCGACGTCCTCTCTGGGGAAGTCTCCTGTTATGTATCATACCGCGGATGCGAGCTCCGCGCAAGAGGGAAGTGCGCGCTTAGTGCTGCAGATCTGCGACAGATGCCCCGCTTTCGGGCTCGACGCGGTGGAGGCGCTGGAATTCCTGCAGCTCCTGCTCGGTCTTCCGGGCCTCCGAGGAGTTGGCCAGCCAGGACAGCAGGAAGACCAGCAGGTAGATGACCAGCACGCTCCCCGCCAGGCCCAGCACCACGGCAGGCTGGGAGGTGTCGATCGCGGGCAGGGCGAAGGCCGGGCCCAGGATCACGGCCTCGGTCAGCAGGAACTGCAGCAGCTCCCGCAGGATCCACTCCCGGGGCCTCAGCTCCCGCCGGGAGAAGGTCACCAGGCTCGGCAGCACGCAGCAGCCGGCGAAGAAGAGGGGGGAGAGCATGCTCTCGTAGCCGAAGCGGGCGTCGGGGTCGAAGGCGCAGCCCAGGACGACCATGGCGACCGTGATGAGCGTGGTCAGCGTGAAGAACAGCATCAGCTTCCGGAGCAGGAACTGTTTGAGGCTCATATCCGGTCACTCTCCTTTCAGGGCGGACTTCAGGTCCTTGACGTAGCTGCGGGAGATGATCACTTCCTCCCCCGACTGCAGCACGGCCAGGAAGCGGCCGTTGAAGGCCGGCCGGATGGAGCGGATCTTCATCAGGTCCAGGAGCATGGACTTGGACACGCGCAGGAAGTGCCGGGGCCGCAGGAGCTCCTCCAGCTCGTAGAGCCGGCTGGGCGTCTCATAGACCCGTTCCCGGGTGTACAGGAAGGTCTTCCCGTCCACGGACTCGATGTAATGGATGTCGGAGAGGGGGACCTCGTACTGCCGCTCGTCCAGGGTCCCGGTCAGGCTGCCCTGCCGGGAGCGGACGAAGGAGAGGATCTCCCGCACTTCCTCGGTGACGGCCCGGCAGCGGATCAGCAGCAGCTCCCGCTCCTGGGGCCCGATCTGTTCGATCTTCAGTTCCATCGCGCATCCTGGCGCGGAGGCCGGGATCAGTAGATCTCCCGGACCTCGAAGACGCCTTCGCCTTTCAGATAGTGATCGAAGAAGCCCAGCACCAGGCCGTTGACGATGGTCATGGTCTCCGCCTTGTCCCGCTCGCCGCTGCCGAAGCTGTTCGCCAGGGCGGGGGAGAGCAGGGGCAGGTCGGTGAAGTCCATGTGGCGGGTGTCGCGGACCGTGACCGAATAGACCGCCGCCGCCGCGTTCTCCCGCAGGACGTTGTTGGGATAGCGGTAGCCCTGTGCCAGGTACTCCTTGCGGTCATTATACGACTCCCAGTTATCGAAATCAAGCACGGGCAGCGGGTAGGGGTCGTCGCGGACCGTCAGGGCCCCGTCCTCCACGCCGGTGTACTCGCCCAGCATGGTCCCGTCCAGGTCCACCACGGCGCTGATGTCGCTGCGCTCCCGGCCCAGGGCTACCGAGGTGGCGCCGCCCATGGAGTGGCCGATCAGGCCGATCCTGGTGACGTCGGTGCAGCCCAGGATCGCCAGGATCGTGTCGGCGTCGCTGTCCGTCAGGGCCCAGGCGTCGTCCAGCCGGCCGGAGCCGGCGGCGGCCTTCAGCGCGTCCACCGCGCAGTCCATGTCGCCCGTGCGCAGGTCCATCCAGGACGTGAACAGCGCATAGTACTTCTCCGGGTCCTCGTTGGAGTCGCCCGTGGTGCTGGCGTCCCGGAAGAAGCCCTGGTCGAAGAGCACCAGCTCCCCGGCGCTGTCCCGGGCAAAGAAGGCGTGGTGGGGGTGGTCCAGGGCCGCGACCACATAGCCGTGGCTCGCCAGCTCCATGTAGGTGGAGGTGTTGCTCTCATAGTAGCCGAAGGCGCCGTGGGAGAAGACCACCAGGGGGTAGCGCTCCGAGCCGTCGGCGTCGCCGGGGAAGTAGAAGTGCACCGGGACCTCCCGGAAACTGCCGTCCTGCTCGAAGGGGTCCGTGCGGGAGCGGTCGATCAGGATCGCCGAGGCCTGCGCGATGGGATGCGGGCCGGTGACGGGCAGACCGTCGTAGCCGGTGAAGAGGAAGGCGGGGACCAGCAGCAGCGTGAGGAAGAGGATGCTCAGCACGCAGTTGGCCGCCACGGGGCCGGTCTTCTTCTCCGCGTCCTCTTTTTTGCGGCCCAGCAGCCATCTCAGCGCGGCGATCGCCAGCAGGACCGCCAGGAAGATCAGGGCCGGGACCAGACGCCACTTCTGGCCGAAGGGGAGCAGCAGCGCGATCAGCACGACCGCCAGTTCCGCACCGCGGACGGCGAGGCGGCCCTTCCGCCAGGCCTGCGTCCCGCGCGCTCTTTTGCGGCTCCAGAGAGCCAGGCCGATCTCCGCGGCCGCCAGCAGGATGAAAAGGATGATGCCCATGTGTGTGACCTCCGTGTTTCGAGATCCGCGCGGCGTCCGCGCGGTGTCCGCTCGTTCTGGGGCCATTATACTGACGAGGGGCCACATTGCAAGGCCCCGGCGGGCAAGATGCATTTTGGGGGGATAAGATGCACGGAGAGGGGGCGGAGGACGGGGAGACGG
>JAFZOC010000271.1 GCA_017550765.1 Oscillospiraceae bacterium | reverse complement strand
ACGATATAGTTCTGCAGCTCCTCCCAGATGATGGCGCCGTTTGGCAAGAACATCGGCAGGCCGCGGCCGACCAGGTCGTCGGTCATGAACAGCTGCATCTCCCGGCCGATCTTGCGGTGATCGCGCTCCCGGGCCTCCTGCTGCTGCTTCTCCCACTCGGCCAGTTCCTCATTGCTGCGGAAGGCCACGCCGTTGATACGGGTGAGCATCTGGCGGGAGGAGTCGTTCTTCCAGTAGGCGCCGGACTGCTGGGTGACCTTGAAGGCTTTCAGGGCCTTGGTGTAGGTCAGATGGGGCCCCAGGCACATGTCCACATACTCGCCCTGCTGGAAGAAGCTGAACTCGGTCTCTTCGGAGAGGTCCTCCATGTGCTCGAGCTTGAACTTCTCGCCCCGCTCCTCCATGAGCTTCCTGGAGTCCTCACGGCTGAGGACGAAGGACTTGATGGGAAGGTTCTGCTTGACGATCTTCCGCATCTCCTTCTCGATCGCCTCCAGGTCCTCCGGCGTGAGCTTGCGCTCGCCCAGATCCACGTCGTAGAAGAAGCCGTTCTGGGTGGCCGGGCCGTAGGCGAAGTCCGCCTCCGGGAACAGGCGCTTGATGGCCTGGGCCATGATGTGCGCGGCAGTATGCCGGATGACGTGCAGTTCTTCCTCCTGCGGGCATTCGCCGACCGTGCCGTCTTTGTAGATGATCTTCATCGTTCTATCCTCCGTTCATGATGTTTTATCGTTTTGTGGGCTGCCCAGGCGGGGATGTCGATAGACAAAAACACCCTCGACGGCCTTCTGGCCGCCAAGGGTGCATCAGATACACGGTCCCACCTTGGTGTTTCACTCATTGCGACTTCCTAACGCTGTCACGCGGGACGGCATTTCCTCCGTCCGGCTCGGGAGCGGTCAACTCGTTCTCTCCCCCGGGGCGGCTCGCAGCCGATGGCCTGCCCTCTCTGCGCGGGATGGAAAACGCTGTTCTCCGTCATCGCCTTTGTATGCGGGTATAGTATCACCCATTTCGCCGTCTGTCAACCGGGATATCGCGGAAGTTCAGACGTTGAAGCGGAACATGGTCACATCTCCGTCCTTCATGACGTAGTCTTTGCCCTCCAGACGGAAGAGGCCTTTCTCTTTCACCGCGGCCATGCTGCCGCAGGCTCTCAGGTCCTCGAAGGCCACGATCTCGGCCCGGATGAAACCGCGCTCGATGTCGGTGTGGATCTTGCCCGCCGCCCGCGGGGCCTTGGTGCCCTTCACGATGGTCCAGGCGTGCACGTCGTCCTCGCCGGCGGTGAGGAAGGAGATGTAGCCCAACAGATCGTAGCTGGTCCGGATCAGGCGGTCCAGGCCGGTCTCGGTAAGGCCCATGTCCTCCATGAACATCTGCGCCTCTTCCGGGTCCAGCTCCGCGATGTCCTCTTCGAACTTGGCGGCCACGGGGAGCACCGCCGCGCCCCTGGCCTCGGCGAACTCCGTCAGGGCCTTGAAGTTGGGATCTTCCGCGTAATGGCTCATGCCGTCCTCATCCAGGTTCGCCACGTAGATCACCGGCTTGACGGAGAGCAGACCGCCGTCGGCCAGGATGTCCTTGTCCTCCTCGGTGAAGGGGAAATCCCGGGCGGGCTTCTCCTCCTCCAGGTGGGCGATCAGGGCCTGGCACATCTCGACCTCGCGCTTGTACTTCTTCTCGCCGCTCTTGGCGTTCTTTTTGGCCCGCTCCAGACGGCGCTCCACGATCTCGATATCCGCCAGGATCAGCTCCAGATCGAAGCTCTCGGCGTCCCGGACCGCGTCCGCGCTCTCCAGGAACATGCCCTCGTCGTCGAAGCAGCGGATGACCTCCACCAGCGCGTCGACCTGGCGGATGGCCTGGAAGACCTCGTTCCCCTTTCCGCCGGAGGCGACCCCCGGCACGTCCACGAAGTCGATCGTGGCGGGGCTGTATTTCTTCGGGTGGTAGTACTCCGCCAGCCAGTCCAGCCGCTCGTCGGGCACTTTGGCTGTGCCGATGTTGGGCTTGGCGGCGGCGTTGGTGTAGCTGCCGGTCTCGGCTCTGGAGCCGGTGAGCGCGTTGAAGAGCGTCGTCTTCCCCACGTTGGGGAGACCTACGATCCCAAGTTTCATCTTGTCTTCCTCTCCTTCCGATACGCAGTCAGATCAGTTCGTGTATCTCTCGTCCACCATGGTCAGGACCTCGTCCAGGACGGGCAGCCAGGTCTCCAGCTCTTCTTTCGTGATGATCAGCGGCGGGCAGACTTCCACATT
>JAFZOC010000270.1 GCA_017550765.1 Oscillospiraceae bacterium | reverse complement strand
GGGGGTCGCCGCCAGACAGGCCGCCAGGGCCTCGTCCAGCTCCAGGGAGTAGTCCGCCAGATGCTGGCCGATCTCCGCGATGCGCCACTGGTAGTCGCCCACGTTGCGGGTCATGACCACGATGATCACCGGGGTGGGGGTGTAGACGATGGCGGCGATGTGGTTGTTGTTATAGCCGTTCTGCTCGTCGAAGGCGCCGTACTTCTGGGCCGTCTCGTAGCGCTCGCCCAGGGTCAGGTCCAGGTACTCGCCGGGCTGGGCGGGCAGCAGATACTCGATCACGTGGGGGAAGCGCTCCTCGCCCCCCTCGTAGAGGGTGCGCATGACCTGGGTCATGAAGCGGGCGCTGTAGTAGCTGTACTCGAAGAAGTCCCGGGGGAAGTAGCTCTCCGCCAGGGAGGTGTAGGCGATGGCCTGGTCGCTGCACTTGCCCCGGTAGGTCCCGCCCAGGTAGCTCACCATCACGTGGCCGCTGTCGTTGTTGGAGCGGGTCAGGGCGCTGGACTCCAAAAACTCCACGGTGCTGCCGTCGATGCGGGTCTCGGGCGTGATCTCCCCGGCGACCTCCTTCTCGGCCATCAGCATGGAGACCGGCACCTTGTAGAGGCTGGCGGAGTACATGAAGACGTCGGCGTTGTAGTACCAGCACTCCCCGGTGGCGGTGTAGCAGAAGCCCACGGAGACCTGCTGGTAGAGGTGGGTCAGGTCGTTGTTGATGGGATACTCGTCCATCCACTTGTCCAGCGCCTCGCTGTCGATGAGGGCGGGCAGGCCCGGGGCGGGCGTGGGCGGCGCCGGCGTCGGGGGGGCCTCCTCCGCCAGGGCGAAGGGGGCCAGGGCGCACAGCAGCGCCAGCGCCAGCAGCAGCGTCAAGATCCGTTTCCAGTCGTTCTTCATCGTTCTAGCCTCATGTCGTGTGATGCGCCCCGCAGGGGGCGTGTCGGATCGGGGGACGGGGTATACAGACCAACTATAACACGAACGCCCCGCCGCGGCAAGGGCGGCGGGGCAAAAAAAGCGGGATCCGGCCGAAACGGGGGGAGGGGGATGGGGCGCACGTGGGACGTGAAGCAGGAACGGGGCGTCCCACCGGACGCCCCGTTCTTCGTGCGTGTGTACTTCAGTGCGCGTGTGCAGGTCGCTGCGCGTGTGTCTCGCCGCGTGTGTCTCGCTGCGCGGGGCTCTCGCCGCGGGCATCGCGCTGCGCGTGTCTCGCCGCGCGTGTCCTACCGCGCGGATAGCTGCCCGGCGGGGCTCAGGCCAGCAGATCGCTCAGCCTGCCGTCCGCGCCCAGGGCGCCGACCTGCCGCGCCAGATCCTCCAGCTCGGCCTCCAGCGCGTCGGAGAAGTCCAGACCGGTGACCTTCCGCTCCTCGATCTGACGGGCCTCGATCTCGCCGGGCATGAAGATCTCCTTCACGCCGGTGGCGGTGCGGCTGTTCTTGATCAGAGAGGCGTAGAGCGCGGCGTGCTCCTTGAAGCGCTGCACGTCGATGAAGTGGGCGATGTCCAGCAGGATCACCGCGAAGCCCGTCTCCTCCGGCCGCATGTCCTCCACGAAGGGGATCTCCGGGCTGGTGAGGGCGTCGGAGAGCACACCGCCGAACATGTCCACGAAGACGGCCAGACCGTAGCCCTTGTGGCCGCCCATGGGACGGACGCAGTAGGCCGCGTGGGGATCGGTGGTGGGGGCGCCGTCGTAGTCGTTGGCCCAGTCGGGGGGCATCTGCCTGTTCTCCCGGCGATAGGCCTGGACCTTGCCGATGGCCACGCCGCTGGTGGAGATGTCGATCACGATCGGGCGGGCCGGGTCCGTGGTGGGGCAGCCCATGATGATGGGGTTGGTGCCGATGAGGCGGTCCGCGCCGCCGAAGGGAGCCTGGCAGGGATAGGTGTTGCTGACGACGATGCCGATCACATTGTCATCCGCCATGCGGTGACCGTAGTAGCCGCCGCAGCCGATGTTCGCGCTGTTGCGGGCCACGCCGGCGGCAACGCCGTACTTGCGGGCGCGCTCGAGGACCGCGTCATATACGCGGTTGACGGCCACGATGCCGGAGCCGCCGCCGCAGTCGAAGACGAGGGAGGCGTCCGCATCCTTTACGCAGCGGAAGTCGGGCTGCGCTACGAGGGCGCCGGCCATGTATTGCCGGAGGTAGATGCACAGACGGGACAGTCCATGGGAGTAGGTGCCGGTGAAATCGGAGTGGGTGACGACAGCGGCCAGGGAAGCGGCGTCGCTCTCGCTGACGTTCTGCGCCATGAGGAGCCGCTTGATCAGGGTGAGTTCCTGCTCGAATGAGAGATGGATCATGGTATTTACCTCCTTGTTAAGATAGTAACATTTTATCATAGAAAATGCGTCTCAGCAAGAAGAAAAAGCGGATTTTGAGCAGATCCCGCGAAAAAACTTCGGCGGGTCCACGGATCGACGCTCCGCTCCTCGTCCAGACCAATACCAAGAAAGCCAAGCCCACAAGGGGCTTGGCTTTCTTGGTACGAGAGTTCATAACGTACTTGAAAAAACAAAACCGGAGCCCAGCGCAGCGGGTCCGGTTTTGAAAGGAGGAGCAGCGGAATGAGCGCGAGATGACTTTTGATGCGAAGCATAAAAAAGTCGTCGCAAGCGATATGAAGCTTGCGACGACGTGGTGGAGCCGGCGGGAGTCGAACCCGCGTCCGAAAGCACTTCCTCAGGACCTTCTCCGGGCGCAGACGGTTATTGGGATTCCCCCGCCCGGCGGTGAGCCGTCACACCTGCCGGGGTCG
>JAFZOC010000269.1 GCA_017550765.1 Oscillospiraceae bacterium | reverse complement strand
GGCGTGACGGACGGCTACCAGCTGGCCAAGGCCCTGGGCCACAAGCGCACCGGGCTCTATCCCGCCCTGGTGCAGCTGATCTGCGAGTCGGACTATCCCAAGGCCCTCAAGGGCGTGCGGGCCCAGTGCTCCCTGCGCCTGAAGCGCCGGGCCTTCCTGCTGGCCCGGGCCAGGGGCGAGCTCCAGTTCACCGATAACGGCGTCTCCGGGCCGGCGGTCTTCGACCTGTCCCGGGCCGCCTCCACCGGCGGCGAGGGGCTGCAGCTGCACATCGCCCTGCTGCCTCTGCAGGAGGAGGAGATCCTGGCCCTGCTGCGGCAGCGGCGGGAGCAGTACCCGGAGCTCCAGGCCTCGGAGCTGCTCACCGGCATGCTCCAGAACCGCCTGGGCCGGATGCTGGTCAAGTATGCGGGCCTTGCCGCCGCCACGCCTCTGCGGGAGCTGGGGGACGAGGCCCTTGTCGCCGTGGCCCGCGCCTGTCTGGACTTCACGCTGCCCGTGAAGGGCACCGAGGGCTTCGACCATGCCCAGGTCACCGCCGGGGGCCTGCGCTGCTCCGACTTCGACCGGCGGACCCTGCAGAGCCGGCTGGTCCCCGGGCTCTTCGCCTGCGGGGAGCTGCTGGACGTGGACGGCGACTGCGGCGGATATAATTTGCAGTGGGCCTGGTCCAGCGGCCGACTTGCCGGGAGGCTGGGAAGATGAGAGACAAACAGACACTTGATCTGCAGTGGGCCTGGGCCAGCGGGCGTCTCGCCGGGAGGCTGGGCCGATGATCCGGGTGGACCGTCTGCGCCTCCTGCCGGGGGAGCCCCCGGAGGCCCTCCGGGACCGGGCCGCCAGGAAGCTCCGGATCGCGCCGGAACGGATCGAGAGCTGGGAGCTCCTGCGCCGCTCTCTGGACGCCCGGGACAAGAGCGACCTCCACTATGTCTGCAGCCTGGCCGTCGCGGTCCGGGGAGCGGAGGAGCTGGTCCTGCGCCGCTCCGGCTGCCGGGACGCCAGCCTCTACGTCCCCCGGACCTACGAGATCCCCCGCGTCGCCCCGGAGGAGCGGCCCGTGGTGGTGGGCTTCGGCCCAGCGGGGATGTTCGCGGCCCTGCTGCTGGCCAAGGCCGGGGCCCGGCCCCTGGTGCTCGAGCGGGGGAGAGACGCCGAGAGCCGCAAGGCCGCGGTGGACGTCTTCCGCGCCGGCGGGGCCCTGGACCCGGAATGCAACGTCCAGTTCGGCGAGGGCGGCGCCGGCACTTTCTCCGACGGCAAGCTGAACACCGGCACCCACGATCCGCGGATCTCCTGGGTGCTGGAGCAGTTCGCCGCCCACGGCGCGCCGGAGAGCATCCGCTACGACGCCAAGCCCCACATCGGCACGGATATCCTGATCCATGTGGTCCAGAGCATCCGGCGGGAGATCCTGGATCTGGGCGGCGAGGTCCGCTTCGGGACCCGGCTCACGGAGCTGCTGCTGGAGGACGGGGCCCTGCGGGGCATCCGGGTGTCGAGCGGCGGCAGGGAAGAGGAGATCGCCTGCTCCCGTCTGATCCTGGCGATCGGTCACTCCGCCCGGGACAGCTTCGAGATGCTGTGGCGCCTGGGGGTCCCCATGGAGCCCAAGGCCTTTTCCATGGGCCTGCGCATCGAGCACCGTCAGGCGGACATCGACCGGACCCAGTACGGCCGCCCCCGGGGGGACCTCCCCGCGGCGGACTATTCCCTGAACGTGCATCTGCCCGACGGGAAGAGCGCCTACACCTTCTGCATGTGCCCCGGGGGCGAGGTCATCGCCGCGGCCTCCGAGGAGGGGGGCGTGGTGACGAACGGGATGAGCTGTTCCGCCCGGGACGGAGAGAACGCCAACGCCGCCCTGCTGGTGACCCTGCACCCGGAGGACTTTCCGGAGAAGGACCCGCTCTCTGGCATGCGCTGGCAGCGGCAGATCGAGCGCCGGGCCTTCGAGGCAGGCGGCGGGAACTATCACGCCCCGGCCCAGCGGGTGGGGGACTTCCTCGCGGGAAGGCCCAGCCTCGGCCCGGGCGGCGTCCAGCCCAGCTATCGCCCCGGCGTCACCTGGACGGAGCTCCATGAGGTGCTGCCGCCCAGGATCACCGGGGTGCTGGAGCGGGCGATCCCCGCTCTGGGGCAGAAGCTCCGGGGCTTCGACGATCCCGACGCGGTGCTCACGGCCCCGGAGACCCGCTCCTCCTCCCCGGTGCGGATCCTCCGCGGGGAGGACCGCCAGTCCGCCGTCCGGGGCCTCTTCCCCTGCGGGGAGGGCGCGGGCTATGCGGGGGGCATCACCTCCGCCGCCGTGGACGGTCTGCGCTGCGCCGAGGCGCTGCTGCGGGACGCCGCGGGGCCGGGAGTGCGGCCCAAAGATCCTGAAGAAAAGAGATAGACGCCTATGAAGAACTGTCGCCTGCAGCCGATCTGGAAGGTCGTGCTGACCGATATCCTGCTGGGGGCCTTGATCTTGGGGCTGGTGGTCTTCTTCCGCCTGGGGCTGCCCATGCTCCGGGCTAGGCAGAGCGCGGCCCAGAGCGCCCCCGCCGCCTCCGCGACGGCCGTCCCCGCCCCCGCTTCGACGCCCACCGTGGAGTCGCCCGCCGCGCCGGAGCCGGATCTCAGCGCCGAGACAGCGCAACCCGCGCCGGAGGGCGTCCCCGACGCCGCTCCGACCGAGCCCGTCGCCGCCCCCGAGGCCACGCCGGACACGCGCACGCCCTGGCAGATCCGCTTTGCCGAGCAGTTCAGCGATGAGGTCGTGGCCACCGAGAACAGCTACACCAGCCCCACGACCGCGATCCGGATCGAGACGCGGACCTTCGGCGAGGGGGATCGCAAGAGCGTCTACCACGTGGCGGACATCTACATCGCGAGCCCCGAGCAGTTCCGCACCGCCACCGCCAACGGCGAGCTGCGCTACTTCTCTACCCAGGACGCCATGGAGATCGACGCCGCGGCCGGGGCGCTGCTGTCGATCGGCGGGGACTTCTACTCCTACCAGGACCGGGGCTTCCTGATGCGCAACGGCCAGCTCTATATGTCCGACCAGACATACTGCGACCTCTGCGTGCTCTACGCCGACGGGACCATGGCCACCTACAGCCGGGACGCCTACACGGTGCAGGAGGTGCTGGACCGGGGGGCGGTGCAGGTCTGGAACTTCGGCCCGGCGCTGCTGGACGAGGAGGGCCGCGCCAAGCCCTACTACGACGTGAGCACCACCGTGGGCTATCCCAACCCCCGCAGCGCGGTGGGCTACTACGAGCCGGGCCACTACTGCTTCGTGGTGGTGGAC
This sequence comes from Oscillospiraceae bacterium, assembly GCA_017550765.1. The sequence goes on along the minus strand of JAFZOC010000269.1, from coordinate 2,240 downwards.
GGCCGGCAGGAGGGCTATTCCTACGGCATGACCATCCCGGAACTGGCCCAGGTCTTCGAGGGACTGGGCTGCAGCTGCGCCTACAACCTGGACGGCGGCGGTTCGGCCCTGATGATCTTCCGGCACGAGCGCTTCAGCCGCCAGTCCAACGGCGCCGACCGGAACTTGGGCGATATCCTGCTGATCGCGGAAGCGGGAGAGGAGGGGACGAGATGAAGTTCATCCGGGCGATCGTGCCGAACCTGTGCATCTCGCTGTGGCTGGCGCTGCTGACGCTGGCGATCCTGGACGTGTTCAACCCCCTGATGGGCTTCCTGCGGGGCACGGCCTTCCTGGTGCTGCTGGGGCTGTGCGCCGCGAGCTCCCTTTGCTGCGCGATCGGGCTCTACGCCGTCTATCGCAGGGATGTCCGCCGCCGCAGGAGACGCGCCCGGCGGGAGCGGGCCCTTGACGAGGACGGGGAGCCGTGATACAGTAAAAGAGCAGAGCGGGCTGCGGCCCAGGGCGGACGCGGATCTGCGCCCGCCGATCAAAAACGGTGTCGAAAGGAGACGCGAGATGGCATTTCGGAACATGACGGTGAAGGACTGCTTCGCCGACCCCCGCTGCGTGGAGATCATCAAAAAGTACGCCCCCAACCTGCTGAAGTACCCCATCAAGCTCTTTAACAAGAAGACCTGCGGCGAGATCTTCGATCTGGTCGTCAGCAAGAAGATCGTCCCCGAGGACAAGGCGAAAGCCATCCAGGCGGAGATCGACAAGCTCGGCTGAACGGCGAGAGCGCAGGACCGCGAAAAGGAAAAGGCAGCAAAAGCTCCCGGCAAACATGCCGGGAGCTTTTGCTGCCTGATGGGGACCGCGGTCAGTCCAGATCTTGCCGCTCATAGGTGCAGAAGCGGTAGCGGATCCCGTCCTCCTCCTGCCAGGGGCCCTCCTCGGTGCAGGTCCAGAGCGGCGCGTCGTCCAGGTCCGGGAAATAGCGGTCGGACGCCGGCGTCAGGTCGATCTTGGTGATATGGATCTTCGTCAGCCAGGGGAAGAACTGCTGATAGACGCTGGCGCCGCCGATGACCAGGCAGCGCGCGTCCCCTGCGGCGGCCAGGGCCTCCTCCGTACTGTGGACGATGACGGCGCCGGGGATGTCCAGGCCCTGCCGGGTGACCACGATGTTGCGCCGCCCGGGGAGGGGCTTGCCGCCGGGGAAGTCCTCCATGGTCCGGCGGCCCACGATCACCGCGTCCGAGCCGGTGACGGCCCGGAAATGCCGCCGGTCGGCCTTCAGCACCACCGGCTGGGTGCCCTTGAGCCCGATGCCCCAGTCGGCGTAGACCGCCACGATCGCTTCCAGTGCCATGGGACGCCTCCTCAGACCGCCACCGGGATCTTCCCGGTGAACTCGTGGTACCGGTAGCCCTCCACCCGGAAGCTGTCCCGGGTGAAGGCGTAGAAGTCCTTCACATCCGGGTCGATGAGGAACTTCGGCGCGGGCAGGGGCTCTCTTTTGATGAGCTCCTCGATCATGGGCACGTGCCGGTCGTAGATGTGGGCGTCGGCGATGACGTGGACGAACTCGCCCGGCTCCAGACCGGAGACCTGGGCCATCATCATGGTCAGCACCGCGTACTGCACCACGTTCCAGTTGTTGGCGGCCAGCATGTCCTGGCTGCGCTGGTTGAGGATGGCGTTGAGCCTGTTGCCGGAGACGTTGAAGGTCATGGAGTAGGCGCAGGGGTAGAGGGCCATCTCCGACAGGTCCGCGAAGGTGTACAGGCTGGTGATGATCCGCCGGGAGGCGGGGTTGTGCTTGAGATCCCACAGCACCTTGTCGATCTGGTCCATGTCCCCCTCGGGATAGTGGTGCTTGACCCCCACCTGGTAGCCGTAAGCCTTGCCGATAGAGCCGGTCTCGTCCGCCCAGGCGTCCCAGACATGGGAGTGCAGGTCGTGGACGTTGTTGCTCTTCTTCTGCCAGATCCACAGCAGCTCGTCGATAGCCGATCTCCAGTAGGTCCGGCGGATGGTGAGGATGGGGAATTCCTCCGACAGGTCGTAGCGGTTCACGATGCCGAATTTCTTGACGGTGTGGGCACTGGCGCCGTCCTCCCATCTGGGCCGGACCGCCCGGTCGGTGTCCCAGACGCCGTTGGTCAGGATGTCTTTGCAGTTTCGAATGAAGATCTCGTCGGCTCTGCTCATAGTCTTGCTTCCTCTCCGGCTGAAATGACTGTTTTCCCCATCAT
>JAFZOC010000268.1 GCA_017550765.1 Oscillospiraceae bacterium | reverse complement strand
GCCGAAGTCATCGCAGAGACCACGGAGCATGGCATCTGCTATACCGCCGCGGTGACCTTCGGCGGCGAGACCTATACCGACCAGAAGCTTCTGAGCTTCGTCACGCTGAGCCTAGACGCCCAGAGCGGCACGGTGGAGCCGGAGAGCGTCCGGATCGTCCCGGGCGAAGCCGTCGGCGAGCTGCCGACGCCGGAGCGCGCCGGCTGGATCTTCCTGGGCTGGTTCACCGAGCCGGCGGCCACGCAGATGCAGGCCGGCCAAGGCACGGCGGTGACGGCGGAGAGCGTCTTCGACGCGAACGCGACCGTCTATGCCCACTGGCGCCTGCCCGACGATCTGAACGGCGACGGCAAGGCGAACACGGCGGACGTGACCATGCTGGCCAAGTACGTCAAGGCCCGCGGCCAGGGCGTGGAGATCGTGCCCGGGGCCGGGAATGTGGACGGCAGCGCCGACGGCAGGATCACCACGGCGGACGTGGCCCTGCTGGCCAAGTACGTCAAGGCCCGCGGCCAGGGCGTGGTCATCTACTGAGCGCGCAGTGTTCAGTTTTCAGAAGACGGAAAACAATTTTTCAGTGTTCTGGAGACAGAGAGAACGAGTTTTCAGAGTTCAGATCACAGTTTTCAGAGCATACATACGGGACGCCGGTGCGTTTTTCGCACCGGCGTTTTCTACGGTCGCACCAAGGGGCGACATCCGATCCACAGCATCCTTTGCAGTGTGATACATGACCTTTCTTATTGGTCATATGTTCCTCTTCTATATAAAAAGGGGATAAAAGGGGCGGATATGATCCGCCCGTCGTCCTCTTACCCAGTCTGCGGGAGGATGATATCTTCCCTGCGGAGTCGTCTGTCGGGACCTTGTCCCCTTCCGCCGGCTCCTCCGTGACGACGAAGGCCTCGCTCAAGAGCAACTCCTTGCCATAAAAGGCACGGATACGGAAGAACGTGAACTCCTCGGGAGTGGTCATCTCCAGGCTGCTGCTCTCGGGGTCCAGCACCTGAACAGGAACAAAGCCCGGCACGCTCTCCGGTGTATCCGCCTCCCGCACCAGCTCCAGCTGGTCGGGCGCAAGGTCCAGCGCACAGGTGAGCAAATAGCTCTCCCCCTGTGCATGTCTGCCGCTGAGGTGCTGGTGGTGAAGGCCGGGCCGCCCCCCCGCCTCGGCCGGGTCCGAGGCGGGAAACAGGCTAAGCATCGCCAGAGTCAGCAGGAGACCGAACGATCTCTTTGTTCTCATGGCGACCTTCTTATGATACGATAGATGGGTATGAAATATCTATATCCTTCCTGATCGAGTGTAACAGAAAAACGCTCTTCTGTTCAGAATAGAAGAAAAAGGAAACGCCTCCCGGACGGAAGGCGTTTCCTTCAGATCGAACAACTTACCGGATCAGTTCCTCGAACTCCTCTTCGCTGAGCACGGGGATACCCAGGCTCTGGGCTTTGGTCAGCTTGCTGCCCGCGTTCTCCCCTGCCACGACATAGCTGGTCTTCCTGGATACAGAGCCGGCAGCTTTGCCGCCGAAGCTCTCGATGATCGCGGCGGCCTCATCCCGGGTGAATCGGCTGAGGGCGCCGGTGAGTACGAAGGTCTTACCCGCAAAGCGGTCATCCTTCCGCTCCTCGTGGCTCGTGAGATCAACGCCCGCAGCCCGCAGACGTTCGATCAGGTCCCGCGACTGGGCATTCGCGAACCAGTCCACGATGAAGCCTGCGGTGATCGCTCCGATATCCGGGACCAGCGTCAGTTCCTCCGCAGGGGCCGCCATCAGGGCGTCCAGATCCGCATAGAAGCTTGCCAAGACCTTGGCCGCCTTCTGTCCGACCTGTCGGATGCCAAAGGCGCAGAGCAGGCGCGCGAGCCCGGCGTCCTTGCTCTTCTCGATCGCGGCGATCAGATTGGCTGCGGACTTCTCGCCCATGCGGTCCAGCGCTGCGATCTGCTCCGGCCGCAGCACATAGAGATCCGCCGCGTCCTTCACCAGCCCCGCTTCGATCAGGCTCTCACAGACGGAGATCCCCAGGCCCTCGATATCCATAGCCTCACGGGAGGCGAAATGGGCGATGTTCCGCAGACGCTGTGCCGGGCATTCCGGGCTTGTGCAGCGCAGGGCGACGCCGTCCGCATCCCGCACCACCGGCGACCCGCATTCGGGGCAGACCGAGGGCAGCACGAAGGGCACCGTGCCTTCCGGACGCTTGCTCTTGTTGACCGAGAGGACCTCCGGGATGATCTCTCCCGCCTTCTGCAGAAGGACGGTATCGCCGATGCGCAGGTCGAGACGGTCGATGTTGTCCTGGTTGTGCAGCGTGGCGGCGGAGACGGTGGTCCCGGCCAGGCGCACCGGCTCCACGATCACCTTGGGCGTCAGCACGCCTGTGCGCCCCACCTGGACCACGATGTCCAGGACGCGGCTCTCCTTCTTCTCCGGCGGATACTTGTAGGCCACCGCCCAGCGGGGCGCTTTGGCCGTACTCCCCAGGGCTACGCGCTGAGAAAGATCGTCGATCTTGATCACCGCGCCGTCCATATCGAAGGGCAGCTCGCCCCGGTGCTCGCCCAGCCACTGGATCTGCTGGACACAATCGCGGATGTTCCCGTAGCGGGTATAGCTCACCACCGGGAAGCCCATCTCGCGCATGGCATCCAGGGTCTGTGCGTGGGAAGTATATCCTCCCTCGGAACTGTACTGCAGATTGAAGCAGATGATGTCCAGTTTCCTGGCTGCGGCGACCTTTGGATCTAGCTGGCGCATGGAGCCGGCGGCGGCGTTGCGGGGGTTTGCCAGGAGGGGCTCTCCCCGGATCTCGCGCTGGGCATTGAGCTCTTCGAAGACCGAGCGGGCCATATACACTTCGCCCCGGACGATGAGGCGCTTCGGCGCGCCTTCGATCCGCAGCGGCAGCGAGCGTACCGTGCGCAGGTTCTCCGTCACATTCTCTCCGGTGACACCGTCGCCGCGGGTGGCGCCGCGGACGAACACGCCATCCTCATACTCCAGGGACATGGAGAGCCCGTCGATCTTCGGCTCGACCACATAGCCGTGCTCCTGCGACAGCAGACTGTCCATCCGCTCCCCGAAGGCGAAGAGCTCCTCGTAGGAGAACACGTCCGTCAGGCTCTCCAGGGGGACCTGGTGGCGGACCGGCTCGAACTGGCTCAGCGCCATGCCGCCCACACGCTGGGTAGGCGAATCTGGTGTGACGAGCTCCGGATGCTCCGCTTCCAGCGCCTTCAGGCGCTGCATGAGCATATCGTAGTCATAGTCCGAGATCACAGGGGCATCCAGGACATAGTAGAGCTTATTGTGGTACTCGATCTCCCGTCTGAGTTTTTCGATCTCTTTCTTCGCGTCCATGTGCATTCATCCTTTATCCTGATCGTAATAGAGATAGGTCTCCGGCACCTGGCCCACCACCACCGTATCTGCGATGAGGACTTCCGTGCAGACCTGGGCGCTCTCGGTCCCCCAGGGGACGAGCACGTCGATGTCCACGATGACCCGCAGGCTGATCTGATGTTTGGTCTGATTGATGCCCGCCGTTACGATGCTGTTCTGGAACTCCACCCGGGAGGATGTGAGCGCCAGGATCTCCACCGGTACGCCGGGGCCTCTGCCCATGAGCAGGCTCAGGCCGGTCAGGTTCCCGGCGGGGATCGATACGGTGAGCATCCTGTTCTCTGTGAGCCCCACTACCCGGTCCAGCAGCTGCGCGGAGAGCGCGTTGATATGGGCCATGTTGCTGCTGATGGCGCTGACTTCTCCGACGTCGTTCTTTTCGAACTTCACGAACCAGTCGGCGTCGAAGTCCCCTTCCCGCATCACGTCTGTGATGGCGGCGTTCACCTGCTGTGTCATGATATCGCAGGCGTCGGACACGGCGATCTGGCCGGACAGCTCCTTCAGATAGACCAGCGCAGAGATGAGGAAGAGCAGAAAAGCGGTCAGGAGGAGCAGGAGCGACAGCAGCGCTCTCCTTTTCCCCGAGGCACGCTCATCGCGCGGCGAGCACGGCGGCCGAGGCGCTCTTCTGCGGAAGAACGGTCTACGATACATGGAGACACCCCCCATGTATCCTATGCAGTTCAGGCCTCCATCATGGCACTGACAGCCATCATGACGCCCAGTTTCCCGGACTCATAGGTCAGGCCGCCCTGCATGTAGACGATATACGGCTCCCGCATGGGACCGTCCGCGGAAAGCTCGATGGACGAGCCCTGCACGAAAGCGCCGGCCGCCATGATCACCGGGCAGTCATAACCCGGCATAGGCCAGGGCTCCGGCGTCACATAGGAGTCCACCGGTGCGCCGGCCTGGATGCCCAGGCAGAAGCGCTCCATCTTTTTCGGGCTGCCCAGCCGGATCATCTGGATGATGTCCGAGCGGGGCTCCTCCACGGCCGGGGAGCTCTCGATCCCCAGCAGTTCCATCATCGCCGCGCAGAATACGGCGGTCTTCAATGCCTGCGCCACGACGTGGGGCGCCAGGAACAGGCCCTGGAACAGGGCTCGGCCGTTCCCCAGCGTCGCGCCGCATTCCCCGCCGATCCCCGGCGTCGTGAGGCGCACGGCGGCCCGTTCCACGAGCTCCGCCTTCCCGGCGATGTACCCGCCTGTGGGCGCAAGGCCTCCGCCCGGATTCTTGATCAGCGACCCTGCCACGATATCGGCGCCAACATGGGTGGGCTCGATCGTATCGGTGAACTCGCCGTAGCAGTTGTCGACCATGATGCTGGCCTCTCTGTTGACCTCCCGCACCGCGCGGCAGATCTCTCCGATCTCAGGGACCGTGAGCGCTCTCCGCTCGCCGTAGCCCCGGGAGCGCTGGATCATGATCCCTTTGACATTTTGGTCTGCGGCGGCGCGGCGGATGGCGTCCAGGTCCGCTCCGCCGTCCGGCGCCAGCTCCACCTGGCCGTAGTCGATGCCGTAAAAGCGCAGGGAGCCGAAATTTTCTCCCCCGCCGATCCCGATCGCGCAGCGGAGCGTGTCATAGGGGGTCCCGGTCACCGCCAGGATCTTCTCCCCGGGACGTGCCAGCGCGAACATCGCGGCGCAGAGGGCGTGGGTCCCGTTGACGAAACCGATCCGGACCAAGGCGGCCTCGGTGCCGAAGAGCTTGGCGTAGATCTTATCCAGGGTTTCCCGTCCCAGGTCGTCATAGCCGTAGCCGGTGGTCCCGGCAAAGCAGGCCTCCGAGACCCGGCATTCCTGGAACGCCTCCATGACCCGGCGGGTGTTCTCCTCCGCCACACGGTCGATCTCTTCGTAGCGCTCCCGGCAACGCACTTCCGCCTTCTGCGCCATCTCATAGACGGCCGGACGGATCTCTGCGATCTTCATATCAGATCAACTCCATCACGATCTTTTTGAACGTATCGCCACGCTCCTCGAAGTTCTTGAAATGGTCGAAGGAGGCGCAGGCCGGCGAGAGCAGCACGGTGTCGCCGGGCTTTGCCAGAGCGGAGGCTGTCAGGACCGCCTTCCTGAAGTCCGAGACCATCACGATGGGGAGCTGGATCTGCGCATAGGACGGAGAGGCCTGGATCGCCTGGCGGATCTTATCGGCGGTGTGGCCGGTCAGGACCACGATCTTGGCATGCTGACAGAGTTCCTCGCCCAAGGTGTCAAAGGGGATCTTCTTGTCGTACCCGCCGCAGATGACGATCGGCTCCGTCTTCAGCGCGTGGAGCCCTGCGATGGTGCGGGTGGGGCTGGATCCGATGGAGTCGTTGATGTAGCGCAAGCCGCGCATTTCACGCACCATTTCCATCCCGTGCGCGACGCCGTTGAATCTCCGTGCCACCTCACAGCAGACCTCGTCGCTCACGAGCCCGCGGACCGCCTCGAAGGCCGCCAGATAGTTGAGCACGTTGTGGTCGCCCGGGATGCGGATCTCATCCGCCGGGACGATCTTCGACAGGACGCCGTCATCGGCCCAGCAGAGCCATCCGTCCTGCAGCATCGTTCCCTGCCGGACCCGGCTCTTGTTGGAGAACAGGCTCACATGCCCGGGCGCGGATCTGCGGTAATAGTCCGTGTGGGCGTCGTCCGCGTTCAGGATCAGGCGGCCATCAGGTCCCTGATGAAGATAGATCGAACGCTTGGCGTCGATATAATCCTGGAAGTCTTTATGCTTATCCAGATGGTTGGGCGTCAGATTGGTGATGACCGCCACGTCCGGCGCGCAGATCATGCTGTGGAGCTGGAAAGAGCTGAGTTCCAGCACCACGATGTCCTCCGGACGGATGTCGGGCGTCTCACAGAGCAGCGGATGCCCGATGTTCCCGCCAACATGCACGCGGTATCCCGCCGCTTTGAGCAGCTCGGATATGATCGTTGTGGTCGTGGTCTTTCCGTCGCTGCCGGTCACCGCGATCGTCTTGCAGGGGCACAGGGAGAGGAAGATCTCCATCTCCGAAGTCACCACGCTGCCGCGCGCTTTTGCCGCCTCCAGATGGGGATCGAAAGGCATGAGGCCCGGCGTGCGGAAGATCAGATCCTGATCCAGGCCCTCCAGGTAGTCCTCCCCCAGCTTGAGCTTGCAGCCTTTGGCCTGGAGATGCAGCCCGAGCTCGCCCATCTGCTCCGGGCTTCGTTTATCGCAGGCCGTCACGTCGCAGCCGTTGTCCAGCAGCAGTTCGATCAGCGGAGTATTGCTCACGCCGATGCCGATGACCGCGATGCGGCGACCGCGGATGCTCTTGATATATTCCTGTAAAGTCAAGGTATCATCGCCCCGTCTTATCAATGATATGGCCTGTAGACCAGGCTCTAACTTATATATTATAGATCTTTTCCCCATCCTTTACAAGAAAAATATTGACTTTGCCCCTGCGAATGGGTACAATACGCCCGATGAGTCGGCCGAACGACCGCGGGTATATGGCGAAAGCCTGTACATGAGGAAAGTCCGGGCTCCACAGGGCAAGGATAACGGGTAACGCCCGCCAGGGGTGACCCTCGGACAAGTGCAACAGAAATAGACTGCCGCGCGTTCCGCGCGGTGATGGTGGAAAGGCGAGGTAAGAGCTCACCCGCCGCATGGAGACATGTCGGTGCTGTAAACTCTATCCGGAGCAACACCGTGGTACGGGGACACACAGGCCGGCCCGGCCGTCCCCAGGAGGTGGCTTGAGCCGATCGGCAACGGTCGGCCTAGATAGATGGTCGTTCTAGACAGGACCCGGCTTACAGGCCGACTCACACAGAAAAACGGACGCTTTCGCGTCCGTTTTTCTGTCTTTTATGGCGCAGTCGATGTCCGTTCGTGCTCAGGCCCGCGGATGGGCCTTGTTGTATACGTCTTTGAGCTGCTTTTTGACCAGGTGGGAATAGACCTGGGTGGACGAGATGTCCGCGTGGCCCAGCATCTCCTGGATCGCGTGGATATCCGCGCCGTTCTCCAGAAGATGGGCTGCGAAAGAGTGCCGCAGCGTGTGGGGCGTGATGTCTTTCTCGATCTTCGCCTTCTTCTGGTAGAACTTGATGATCTTCCAAAAGCCCTGGCGCGACATCCTCTCGCCGCTGACGTTGACGAACAGAGAGCTCTCGTCCGGCAGCGCGATCATCTGCGGCCGCACCAGTTCGATGTAGTCGCTCAGCGCTTTGATCGCCGCGGGGTACATGGGGATGAAGCGTTCCTTTCCGCGGCTCTCACAGCGCACCATACCGGCAGCCAGGTTCACATCGCCGATGTTGAGGTCGATGAGCTCCGTCACACGCATGCCCGTGGCATACAGCAGCTCCAGCATGGCCCGGTCGCGGTAGCCTTTGGCGTCCACGCATTCCGGCTGCTCCAGGAGCAGTTCCACTTCTTTGCTGGTCAGGATCTGGGGGAGCTTTTGGGTCCCCTTCTCCGTGACAAGGCCCTGGGAGGGGTCCTCCGTCAGGTGTTGACGAAGGCACAGGAAGGCATAGAGGTTCTTGATCGACGCGATGCTCCTGGATACGGTCGCGACGGAGCGTCCGTTGGAACGGAGCCAGGCGATATATTCGGAGAGCTCCTCCTCGTGCGCGCCGACGATGTCCGTGTCCGTATGGGCTTCCAGATACGCGGCGAGCTGGCGGATATCCCGCATATAGGAGCTGAGCGTGTTCGCCGAGACTTTTTTCTCTTCTTTCAGATATGTCTCGAATATCTGAAGACATTCGCTGTCAAGCAGAACTGCTCACTCCCTTCCTCAGGATGTCTCTCAATAGAAATAGAAAACGATAGCCAGGCCCAAGATCGCGAAAAAGGATGCGATCGCCAGTTCCTGCAGGAACGCCGTGCGGGTGCTCGGGCTGCACCGTCCCAGGGACGCCAGGATCGATGACGAGGCCGCCATACCATGTGTCGCCGTCAGGAAAAAGACCGGGACAAGGAAGGCCGCGCACAGCACGTCTCTGCCGACGGGGCTGCCGCCCTGGAGCCAGACGCGCACCCATTCAGACGCCAGACCCTCGGTCATCGCGCCTGCGAACAGCGCGAGAGCCGGGATCGTGATGGTCCCCAATACTGAGGCGGCCAGCAGCGACGCCAGGACGAGGATCCCGCTGTACAGGACACGCAGGGGCATCAGATCCGGTAAAGAGATGGCCGTGAAGTGCGCAAGCGCAGCTCCGGCCACATAAAAGGCGAATATGACTGTCCTGTCTGAGCCAAGGAGCCGCAGCGCCGGGCGCGGGTTCAGTCCCTCATCCATCCTACCGCTCCCTGTAGACAGGAGACCTGCATAAGAGCAAGATCTACATAACGACATCGCGATAACAATATATTACAAAATTGCAAACTTATCAAGTCCTTTTTCAAAATAATTTTTCTTTTATGTCAACTCTTGTAACCTATTGACACAAATTCTGGTATCAGATACGCCTGTCGTTCCAGTCGCTCCGCAATATCTTGTGCCGACCTGTCGAAAAAAGGATCTCGGTCCGGAAAAATTATGTCTACCTTCTCACCGGTCTGGTCCTTGCGAACGCTTTTGGCCGTTTCCCTCTCTTCCCGCCGCTGGCGAGCGCCGCACCCAGGAGCACGCCGGAGATCGTGAACGTGACGACGCTCAGGACGCCCGAAGCATCGGTCTCCATCCCGGCGATCAGCACGCCGATCGTCAGCAGGAGCAAGATGAGCGCCCCGGACGTCACCAGCGCGCGTGCCATCGCACCCTGTTTCCCTTCCCGACCCACGCAGACGCCGGCCGCCAGCGCGCTGAGGAAGCTGATCGACGAGCTCACATAGCCGATGACCGAAGAGCCTGTCCCGAGACGGGACAAGAGCAGAGCCGCCAGCAGCAGAAGGATCGCCGCCGTCGCGCACCAGAGCAGCACAGCTTGCAGGAGCATACGGAGGCTGCCTGGCGCCAGTTTCTTTGTTCCGAGCATAAAAACACCCCCACGGATAAGACTGTCACATCTTATTCTCCGTGGGGGCGTTTTCATGCAGGACAGGCAGGACTTATTTCCGCTTGGTCTTGGCTTCCTCTTCCGCTTCGAGCTTGGCCGTGGTCTGGATCGCCCATTTCTTGGTCTGGATCCGAACGCGGTCTTCGCCGGTCTCAAAGGTGACGGTATCTTCCGTGACCTGCACGATCTTGCCGGTCAAGCCGCCGATGGTGGTGATCTCATCGCCGACGGAGAGAGAATTGCGCATCTCTTCCGCCTTTTTCTTCCGCTTGTTCTCGGGACGGATCATGAGGAAATACATGAGGCCGAACATCACGACGATCATGATGATGAAAGTCGGATCGAGGACCGGATTGCCCGTGGCAGTAGTTGCTTCAAGAAGGGTGAACATATTCTGGATGACCTCCAATTCAGGATGCTGCCATTATACATAAACGATCGGATAATTGCAAGGCGCTCATATCCTTTTATCCAAATTTTTTGCATATTGCCTGCGGAAGCTGTCGAAGCGGCCCTCCTCCAGGCTCATACGGATCTTCGTCATGAGGTCGTTGTAGAAGAACAGGTTGTGCCCCACGGCCAGACGCATGGCCAGCATCTCCTCCGCCTTGAAGAGGTGGCGCAGGTAGGCGCGGGAGTAGCGGCGGCAGACGGGACAGCCGCAGACGGGGTCGATCGGGCTCTCGTCCCGGGCGTATTTTTCGTTCTTGATGTTGATGATCCCGCCCCAGGTGAAGAGGTGGCCGTGTCGGCCGTTGCGGGCGGGCATGACGCAGTCGAAGAAGTCCACGCCCCGGGCCACAGACTCCAGGATGTTCCCCGGTGTGCCCACGCCCATCAAATAGCGGGGCTTGTCCTTGGGCATGTGCTCCTCCACCGCCTCGATGGTGTCGTACATCTCCTGATGGGTCTCCCCCACCGCCAGGCCGCCGATGGCGTAGCCGGGCAGGTCGAGCTCCGCTATCTCCTTCATATGGGATATGCGGATGTCCGGGAAGTTCGCCCCCTGGTTTATGCCGAATAGAGCCTGTCCGGGATTGACTGCCGAGCCGTCGGAATTGAGCTTATTG
>JAFZOC010000267.1 GCA_017550765.1 Oscillospiraceae bacterium | reverse complement strand
GTCGTCCACCCAGGGGACGCGGAACTCGATCACGCGCTCGGGCTCCACGAAGCGCTCCAGCAGCGCGGCCTTCTCCCACTCGGGGTGCTTGTCGATGACCAGCTCCAGGGACTCGAACACTTCGCGCACGGCCTGCAGGAACTCGGGCTCGTGGGCGTCGCGCTTCTCGACCTGCTCATAGACCCGTTTCAGATACTCGTTCGTCAGCATAGTGACCTCCTAGACGTCATGTATTTTTTTGCTGTCCGCCCTCTTCGGGGGGCGTTCCGTCCAGAGTATAGCACAGTCTTTTTCGCAATTCAAGGGAGATATTTGTTGAATTTGTTGATCGTAAAAAAGAAAGCCCTGTGCTATACTTGGGTAAATTGTTAAAAAGCAACAAGAAAAGGAGAACTGATATGATCGAGCAAAAAGCGTTCGGGGAGGCGATCCTCTTCACCGTCTCCGGCCCGGAACTGGCCGTCTCCATCAGCAGCCGGGGGGCCACTGTGGTGAGCCTCCGCTATCGGGGGCGGGAGAGCATCCTGGGCTATGACAGCGACGAGGGCTACCTCCGGGGGACCGGCTACCTGGGCGCCACCGTCGGCCGGGTGGGCAACCGCATCGGCGGCTCCGCCTTCGTCCTGGACGGCCTGCGCTACGCCCTCACGCCCAACGAGGGCCCGAACCAGCTCCACGGCGGCCCGGACGCCTTCGACAAGCGGCTGTGGACGCCGGAGGTCCTGGGCGAGGACGCCCTGCGCTTCACGCTGCTCTCCCCCGACGGGGACAACGGCTTCCCCGGGACCCTGCGGGCGGCGGTCACCTATCGGGTGACGGGCGCGGTCCTGCGCATCGTCTTCGAGGGCGAGAGCGACCGAGACACGGTCTACGCCCCCACCGACCACATGTACTTTGACCTCTCCGGCCGGGGCTGCTCCCTGGACGCCTCCCTCTGGCTGGGGGCGGACCGGGTGGTGGAGCCCGGGCCGGGCCTGATCCCCACGGGGCGTCTGCTGCCGGCGGAGGGCGCCTTCGACTTCTCCGCCCTGCGGAAAGTGGGCCGGGACTACGACCACGCCTTCGTCCTCACGGGGGAGCACGCCTGCCGTCTGGAAGACGGCGGCGTCGCCCTGGATATCTACACCGACTTCCCCGCTCTGCAGGTCTACACCGGGGCCTTCCTGGCCGAGCCCCACCGCCCCCGCCAGGGCCTGGCCCTGGAGCCGGAGTTCTTCCCCGACAGCCCGAACCAGCCGGGCTTCCCCAGCGTGGTCCTGCGCCCCGGCGAGCATTTCGTCCGCTGGGCGGAGTATCGCTTCTCCACCGCGGACTGACCCGCCGAAAACGGACGGATCGGCATGTCCGTGCCCGCACCGGAGCGGGGCGACAGCCTTTGTGCCCGTGCGCGCCGCGCCGGGCCGCCCCGCAAAGGGGCGGATACCGGCTCGCCGCCCGCCTGTCACGTCCAGGAGGGCCCTTCGGGCCCGACGCGGTCATCCGCGTCCCCTGCGTCACGCCGAGGGCCTGCATGACGGCGCCGCCTCCGAGGAGGTGCCGCACATCGCATCACGCCGCCGCACATCGCAGCGCACCGCCGCACATCGCGTCGCACCGCCGCACATCGCATCACACTGCCGTACAAGCAGCCGCCGGAGACCGGCGGCTGCTTTTTCCGTCTGCCTTGTTTTTTTCCGTCTGCCTCTTGACAAGGGCGCGCCGCTGTGGTATCCTTTGTTACGCTTAGTTATACTTTTCATACTTTTCGTACCAAAGGAGGCGCTGTCATGCCAAGACCCAAGGGAAGATATGCCTGGACCGCCACAGTGGGCGAGAAAGGGCAGATCGTGATCCCCAAACAGGCCCGGGAGCTCTTCGACATCCGGCCGGGGGACACGCTGCTGCTGCTGGGCGACGAGAAGCGGGGGATCGCCATCCCGCCGAAGCACGCCTTCGACAAGATGGCAAAGTTCGTATACGAGGAGGCGGAGCAGGATGGCTGATCTGGTACTGGAGGTCAGGGGCCTCTGCAAGGAATATCCGGGCTTTCGCCTGGAAGATGTGAGCTTCGCGGTGCCCCGGGGCTGCATCATGGGCTTCATCGGCCGCAACGGCGCGGGCAAGACCACCACGCTCAAGTCGATCCTGGGCCTGGTGCACAGCAGCGCCGGCGAGATCCGCTTCTTCGGCCAGGACCTGCGCGCACACGAGACGGAGATCAAACGGCGCATCGGCTACGCCGGCGGCGCGGTGGGCTACTATCCCCGGAAGAAGATCCGGGACTTCGTGGCCGTGACGCGCAAGTTCTATCCTGACTGGGACGAGGAGGCCTACCGCAGATACATGGCGGCCTTCGAGCTGGACGAGGAGAAGAGCCCCTCTCAGCTCAGCGAGGGCATGAAGGTGAAGCTCTCCCTGTGCATCGCCCTGTCCCACCGGGCGGAGCTGCTGATCCTGGACGAGCCCACCAGCGGCCTGGACCCGGTCTCCCGGGACGAGGTGCTGGAGATCTTCCAGGTGCTGCGGGACAAGGGGATCTCCATCCTCTTCTCCACCCACATCACCTCGGACCTGGACAAGTGCGCCGACGCCATCACCTACATCCGCAAGGGCCAGGTCCTGGCGTCCCAGCCCATGGCGTCCTACGTGGCCGCCTGCCGGGAGGCGGGCATCGGCAGCACGCTGGAGGAGATCATGCTCCACTACGAGAAGGAGGACTTCCATGAAAAACTTGCTTGAGAAGGAACTGCGGCTCGCCACCTCTCCCCTGGCCTGGCTGTTCCTGGCCTTCTCCGCCATGGTCATGATCCCCGGCTATCCCATCCTGATGGGCTGCTTCTTCCTCTGCCTGGGCCTGTTCCAGTCCTTCCAGGCCGCCCGGGAGTCCAGCGACATCCTGTACACCACCCTGCTGCCCGTGCGCAAGGGGGACGCCGTGAAGGCCAAGTACATCGCCGTCTGCTTCTTCGAGCTGCTGGACCTGATCCTGATGGCCGGCTTCACCGCCCTGCGCATGACCGTCTTCTCCCGCTCCCCGGTCTACGAGACCAACGTGATGATGAGCCCCAACCCGGTGTTCCTGGCCTTCGCGGCCTGGATCTTCACGCTGTTCAACGCGATCTTCGTCGGGGGCTTCTTCAGGACCGCCTACAAGATCGGCAAGCCCTTCGTCTTCTTCATCGTCGCTTCGATGCTGACGATCGGCGTGGCGGAGACGCTGCACCACATCCCCGCCCTGCGTTTCCTGCACGCTCCCGGCGGCGAGCGCATGGGCCTGCAGTGGACCGTGCTGGCCCTGACGCTGCTGCTCTGCGTCGCGGTCACCCTGCTCTCGGAGAAGCGCGCAGAGCGTCGCTTCGCGCAGATCGACCTCTGATACGATCGACCAACAGAACAGCTTGAGATCTTTCGGCCGGATCTGTGCCATGCTTCGTTATCGGCCTTGCCTGGCGCAGATCCACCTCGAGATCTTTCTCTCCGTCTTATTGGTCGATCGTATGACCGCGGGCCCACGCCCCATCCCCGCCGCTGCGGGATGACGCCCTGTCCCGCGCGCCAAGGGGCGGAAGGCGGGCGCAAAAAAGCAAGAGCCTATCCCCAGAACGGGGATAGGCTCTTGCACAGCTTGTCAAAAAGTCCCCTTGGGGGACTCTTTTGACTGCGCTTTCCCGCCGAGCATTTTGGTCGTACACAAAATGCTGTTTTCGAAAAGCCTTGCAAAACAAGGCTTTTCGAGCGGCGGGCTATCCGATCCGAGGCGGGCCTTGCCCCCTCGAGCTCCCCCGCTGCTCTGTCATCTGACGCTACAGCGAGGTTTTTTGACAGTCTCGAGATGCCCTGCGCAAGAAGATGCGCAGGGCATCTTCTTCTTTCGCCTTTCACCGGTCCGCAGCTCCCTGTTCCGGAGACCTGTCGGAGCCTGTGCCGCACGAGCGCGCCGCTCTGGCCTTTCGGGGCTCCTGACGCCCCATCGGCCTCTATACAGCACAGAAGGAGGCGTCTCCCCATTCAGAGCGCCTCCTTCCTCTGTGTCCGGACTCATCCCCAGGTCTTCCAGACCTCGGGGCAGTAGCCCACCGTCGCCTGCTTCCCGTTGCGGACCACCGGGGTCCGGATGAGCTCGGGGATCTCGAAGAGCTTTTCCATCTTTGCCTCCGTGGAGGCCAGATACTGAAAGAGCGGGTAGTCCTGGTCGGTCTCGTCCACCAGCGCGTCCAGGCCGACCGCGTTCTTGACCGCGTTCAGCTCTCCCCTGCTCATGCCGTAGCGCAGCAGGTCGATATACTGATACTTGATCCTGCGCTCTTTGAACCATCGCTCGGCCTTTTTGGTGTCGAAACACTTGGACTTGCCGAAGATCTGGATGTTCATCTGCTCGCCTCCCGGCTCGGTGTGTCGTAGACGCCTCCGCTGCGTCTCAAAGCTCTGTGATCACGGGGAGGATCATGGGGCTGCGGTGGGTCGTCTTGTACAGGTAGCCTGCCAGATCGTTCTTGACTCTGGTCTTGATCGTCGACCAGTCGTAGACGTGTTTGGCGGCGCAGGCGTCCACGGCCTCCAGGACCACCTGTTTGAGCTCTCCCATGAGGGCTTCCGCTTCTTTCACGTAGATGAAGCCGCGGGTGACGATCTCGGGATCTGCCATCAGGCGATGGTCGTAGGACGAATAGGGCAGGACCACCACGATCATGCCGTCTTCCGCCAGTTTTCGCCGGTCGCGCAGCACGGCGCTGCCCACCTCGCCGGCGCCATCGCCGCCGTCCAGGAGCACCGCGCCGGAGGGGACCGTCTCTTCGCAGCGGATGCCCTTCTTGCCGATCTCGATGACGTTCCCGTTCTCCGCAACGATCACGTTCTTCGGCGCGACGCCCATCTCCTTGCCGATCTCGGCATGCTTGACCAGCATGCGGTATTCGCCGTGGACAGGGATGAAATACTTGGGCCTTACCAGAGCAAGCATCATCTTCTGCTCCTCCTGGGAGGCGTGGCCGGAGACGTGCAGGTCGGTATGGCGGTCATAGATGACCTCCGCACCCTTATGGAACAGCTCGTCGATGACGCGGCTGATCATGGTCTCGTTCCCGGGGATCGCGGAGGCCGAGATGATGATCCGGTCGCCGGCGTCCACATGGATCTGCTTATGCTCGGAGAAAGCCATCCGGTACAGCGCGGACATGGCCTC
>JAFZOC010000266.1 GCA_017550765.1 Oscillospiraceae bacterium | reverse complement strand
GGCGGAGATGGTGAAGATCTCCGGGGTGGGCTCCGGCGTCGGCGTCGGTGTCGGCTCGGGGCTGGGCTCCGGCGAGGGCTCCGCGGTCGGCGCGGGGCTCGCGGCGGGCGTCTCCGTGGGAGTCGCGGGAGTCGTCGCGGGCTCTGCGGGGAGCTGTGCCGCCGGGATCTCGTTCCGGGCCACATCGAGACGGAACATCACCAGGCCCGCCAGGATCAGGAGCAGGATCATCATGAACAGGACGCGGAAAAGGATCTTCATCATCTAGACCTCACAGTTGTACTTGAACAGTGGACGCCCAGCCGACTGACCGTGGACAGGCGCGGCGGGCGAGGGGATGTCGCGATGGAGGAAAGAGCCGGCGCGGCGGGGGCGGCTCCCCTCCACGGGCTCCGCAGATCAGCGCAGTCTGAGGATCTGGGCGCTGCGCGGGCCGATGTGCCCGCGGACGTGTCCCAGGCCCAGGTCCCGGCAGTCGATCTCGTAGTCTGCGGGCTCGTCGTCCCGGTCCGCCACGGCGAGATATACGCCGTTCTCGGCCTCCTCGCCAAAGACGTCATGCCCGTCGACGATATAGCGGAGGATCATCAGCACGCCGCCGGAGGCGGCGAGAAAGCGGGCGTGGCCTGTGGAGAGGGCCGGGGCGCTGTTGCGCAGGGCGGCCAGTGCGGCATAGCGGTCGTGGAGATCCTGCCGTCCTTCCCGGAAGGGCTGACGGTCGAAGGGATCGCCCACACCGCACATGCCCTGCTCGTCTCCGTAATAGATGCTGGGGACCCCGGGCAGGGCGAACTGGATCGTAGCCAGGAGCTCTTCCATCTCCACGGCCCGTTCCAGGGCCTCCTGCGAGAAGGAGAGGGCGAGCTGCGTCTCCCGGGAGAGGGCCTTGATCTGGCGGTCGGTGGCCAGGGCTGAGCGGATGCGCTCCACGTCATGGGAGCCCAGCAAGTTCATCAGGGAGTAATAGAACGGCTGGGGGTAGTTGAGCTGCTGGCTCAGCAGGAAGTCTCGCAGGGCGTAGGCGTTGATCCGCCGATGGGCAAAGTCCAGCAGCGCCGTGCGCAGCGGATAGTTCATCACAGAGTCCAGAGACCAGCCCAGGGCATAGTTGCGGCGGCTGCCGTAGCTCTCCTTGAGCACGGCGTCCTCCCAGACTTCGCCCAGGACCACTGCGTCTGGATCTTCCTCTTTGGCCGCCTGCCGGATCATGGCCAGAGCCTGGTCAGGCAGTTCGTCCGCCACGTCCAGACGCCAGGCCGAGGCGCCTCGCCGCAGCCAGCTGCGGATCACGCTGTCCTTGCCGGATATGACGAAGTCTTGCCAGGACGGGTCCATCTCATCCACCTCGGGCAGGGACTTGAAGCCCCACCAGCAGCGGTAGCTGTCGGGCCAGCGCTGGAAATCGTACCAGGAGTAGAAGGGGGAGGCGGCGCTCTGGCAGGCGCCCTGACCGCCGTAGTGGCCGAAGCGGTCGAAGTAGAGACTGTCGTCTCCGGTATGGGAAAAGACGCCGTCCAGCATCACGCGGATGCCCAGCTCCCGCGCCTTTGCGCACAGGCGCTCCAGATCCTCGTTCGTGCCGAGGATGGGGTCGACCTTGTGATAGTCCGAGGTGTCGTAGCGGTGGTTCGAGCGGGCTTCGAAGATCGGGTTGAGATAGAGACAGGAGATCCCCAGGTCCTTGAGATAGGGGAGCTTCTCCTCGATGCCCCGCAGGGTCCCGCCGTAGAAGTCGTCCGGGGCATAGGCGGCCTCAAAGGGCCGCGGCTGCCAGCGGGGCGGCTCGTCCAGAGAGGCGTGGAGCTCCGGCGTCTGGCCAAGGGCCAGGTGGTAGTCCACGCCGCGCTGGGCGGTGTCGTCGTCGGAAAAGGCGAAGCGGTCGGGGAAAGCCTGATACATCACGCTCCGGCGGAACCAGACGGGGGTCGTGAACTCTGTCTTGTAGACCGTGAGACGGAAGCCCGCCGCCTGGGCGGCGTAGAGCCGGCCGCGGTGGCCGCTGCCGTCGGGGCAGAGCCAGTGGCTGCCGTCGGCGGTCTGGATGCGGAAGCAATACCAGTACGCGGCGGCTTTGTCCGGCACACGCAGCTGCACAGTGAAACCTTTCTCATCCCGCTGCATGGGCAGCTCCCAGCGCAGGTCGTCCCCATAGAGGACCAGCTCCGCCTTCTGCGCCCGCCCGGCCAGGATCCGCAGACGGAGCCGGATCAGGCTCCCCTCGGTCACGGCGCCCAGAGGCGAGCGGTAGCGCAGATCGCTGCAGTCGTGTACGGCGGCCAGGCTGCTGTCAGAGCAGTTGCGCAGGATGCTGATGATATGGGCGGTGCGGGGCTGCAGGGGATAGACCTGGGCCGCGTCCACGCCGCTGGCCCGCAGATCGCCGCAGCAGGCCGCAGCCACCTGGAAGGCGCGGCTCATGGAGAAGCCGCAGTCGTCCATCAGCAAGCGCACCAGCTCCGGCGCAGAGAAGGGATTGGAGGGGGACCAGAAGCATTCATCCAGGCGTTCCAGAGGGAGGCCCCGGACGGCACAGGCGCGGGCCGCGGCATAGACGGAGGCGGCCGCCTGGAAATAGAGCATGGTGACGGCGGGACACTCTTCGGAGTTGAGGAGCTCCACCCAGCCTTCATCTCCGCCGACAGCGCGCCAGACGCCGTCCACAAGGGCGGCGTCTACGCATTTTCTGCCTTCATAGACCACGGCGAGGGTATAGTCCTCTGACCAGTGCTCCCGGTAAGTGCCTCCGAGATAGAGGATGGTCCGCTCCTGCTCGGCGGGGCGTTCCCCGGCGCGGAAGGAGATCACAGCATCCATAGATAGGTCCTGATGTATTCCTCGGCGGAACGGTCAAAGCTGAAGTCGGCCTCCATGGCGCTGCGGATCAGGCCGTCCATCACGTCGCTCTTCCGATAGCAGTCCAGGGCCTTGCGCATGGTGTCGCGCAGTTCCCAGGCGTCATAGTTGGCGAAGGAGAAGCCGTTGCCTTCTCCGGTGAACTTGTTGTAGGGGACGACGGTGTCCTTCAGGCCGCCGGTCTCGCGCACGATGGGCAACGCGCCGTAGCGCATGGCGATCATCTGGCCCAGCCCGCAGGGCTTGAAGCGGGAGGGCATCACGAAGAAGTCGCTGCCGGCGTAGACCAGGTGGCTCAGGGCCTCGCTGTAGCCGATATAGGCGCAGAGCCGGCCCTTATAGCGGTACTCGGCGGCGCGCATGAAGTTCTCGAAGCGCTCGTCGCCGGTGCCCAGCAGCATGAACTGCATATCTTCCCGGCTCATCAGTTCGTCGATCACGCAGGCGACCAGGTCGAAACCCTTCTGCTCGGTCATGCGGGTGACCATGGCGAAGATCGGGACGTCGGGGCGACGCTCGAGGCCCACCTTCTCCTGGAGCGCGGCTTTGCAGACGGCCTTGCCCTTGCGGTGGCCCTTGTCATAGTGGGCGGGGATGCCGGGGTCATGGACGGGGTCGAAGACCTGGCGGTCGATGCCGTTGATGATGCCGGAGAGCTGGTGACGACGGGCGTTCAGGATGCCCTGCAGGCCCTCGGCGTAGTAGGGGGTGCAGATCTCGTCGGCGTAGCTGGGGCTCACGGTGTTGATCCAGTCGGCGAAGACCAGACCGCCTTTCATGAAGTTGGCGCAGCCGTCCAGCTCCATGAACTCGGGCGTGTAGTAGTGCCAGTCCACGCCCAGCAGATCCTGGACCCGCTCAAAGGCGCACTTGCCCTGGAAGGCGATATTGTGGATGGTCAGCAGATACTTGAGATGCTCCTGCAGCCCGCCGCGGTACTGGGTCTTGCCCAGCATGGGGATCATGGCGGTGTGCCAGTCGTTGCAGTGGACCACTTCCGGCGTAAAGCCCAGGTTGGGGATGGCATCCAATACGGCGCGGGTGAAGAAGGCGTACTGCTCCAGCTCTGCGTCGCCGCCGCGATAGATCTTGTCGCCGAAATAGTGCTCGTTATCCACTAGATAGATGGTCACGCCGTCCAGCACCAGCTTCTCGATGCCCACGTACTCGCTGCGCCAGCCCAGGCGGGCGTAGAAGTAGAACATGTGCTCCACGCGGTCGGCGTACTTGTCCTTGATGACGCGGTGGTAGGGGGTGATGACGCGGGCGTCAACGCCCAGTTTGGCAAGAGCCTTGGGCAGGGTGCCGACCACGTCGGCCAGGCCCCCGGTCTTGGACAGGGGCGCACACTCGGCAGAGGCCAGCAATACGGCGGGCATGGCGCTGCGGCCCTTGGTCTTCAGGATATCACGAAATTCTTTTTTCATATGTATGCTCCAATATCATTCAAAATATCGAACGACGCAGCGGACAGGGGAGGCCCCGGGCAGAGCCCGAAAAGCCGTCCGACCGTCCCGCTGGCAGGTCGTCATTTCTTGGGCTCGTAGCGGAAGAAGACGGTGGACAGGGGGGGCAGGGTGATGTCTGCGGCGTAGTCCATGCCCAGGAAAGACTGTTTGCGGGTACCGATGACAGGGGCGTTCCTGGTGCCGTAGCCGCCGTACTGTTCATCGTCGCTGTTGAGGACCTCGTACAGGTCTCCCTCCATGGGCAGGCCGATGGTGAAGCCGTCGTAGCGCACGGGGGTAAAGTTGCATACGCAGACCATGTAGCTCTCCTGTTCGGGAGCGGAGCGCAGGAAGGCTACGGAACTGCGGCCGGCATCGTCCACGTTCAGCCACCTGAAGCCGTCCCAGGAGCGGTCCACGGCATAGAGCGCGGGGGTGGAGGTGTAGAGGCGGTTCAGCGCGCGCATGTAGAGACGCAGCTGTTCATGCTTGCGGAAGCCCAGCAGCAGCCAGTCCAGGCCCTGCTGCCAGTTCCACTCGATGAACTGCCCGAATTCGCTGCCCATGAAGGTCAGCTTTTTGCCCGGGTGGCCGAACTGGTAGCCGTAGAGGGTGCGAAGAGAGGCGAATTTCTGCTCGTAATCGCCGCTCATCTTGTTGATCATGCTGTACTTGCCGTGGACGACCTCGTCATGGGAGTAGGCCAGGATGAAGTTCTCCGAGAAGGCGTACATCATGGAGAAGGTGAGCTTGTTGTGGTGATAGCTGCGGTAGATGGGGTCGAGCTGCATGTACTCGATCGTGTCGTGCATGAAGCCCATGTCCCACTTGAGGCAGAAGCCTACGCCGCCCACATCGGGGGGCGCGGTGATCAGCGGGAAGGCGGTGGACTCCTCGGCGATGGTGACGGCGCCGGGATAGTTGGAGAGGACGGCGCTGTTCATCTTGCGCAGGAAACGCAGAGCGTGCAGGTCGGTGCAGCCGCCCTCCTCGTTGGGCGTGAACTCGCCGTCGCGGCGGGCGTAGTTCAGGTAGAGCATGGAGCTCACGGCATCCACGCGGATCCCGTCGATATGGAAGACCTCAAAGAACTTGCAGGCGGAGGAGACGAGGAAGCTCTGGACCTGGGTGCTGGCGTAGTCGAAGATCAGCGTGCCCCACTCGGGGTGCTCCGCCATGCGCTTTTCCTTGCACTCGATAAGGGGCGTACCGTCAAATCAGGCCAGGCCGTGCTCGTCCTTGGGGAAGTGG
>JAFZOC010000265.1 GCA_017550765.1 Oscillospiraceae bacterium | reverse complement strand
TCCCCGGTGAAGATGCAGATGACCGCGATCCCGTCCGCTCTTGCGCTGCGCACCTCCCGGGCGGAATCGCGCACGGCGGCGTCGTTCTCATAAGGTCGGTAGCCGCTGATGTCGCTCCCTTCATCGCTGGCGATGCGCATGCTGTCATGCGGTTTGACGTCGGACAGGACGATCAGGATCTTGTGTTCACAGGGGCTGCTGCGCATCAGTTCATGGGCCGCTCGGATCGCCAGCCCGTCGCGATTGCATCCGTTGGAGACGTATTCAAAGATCTTTTCGTTGTCCTGCGGTGCATCATGGTCCCGAAAGATGCGAAGGATCGTAAAGCCCGTCATGGAGCAGAACGACATGACGCGGCAGGGGATCCGGCAGCGTGTCAGCGCTTGGGCGATCATATACCCCTGCGCGGAGACAGCTTCCTGCCGCCCGCTCTGTGACGTGGACGCATCCAGCAGGATATCTACTCTCAGATCGCCCATATCGCCCTGTTCTGTACGCTGAAAGACCTTTGGATCGTCCAGACACATAGCTCTCCAGACGCGCCCGCCCTCGATCGCTCCGGTATCTGAGCGGATCGTAGACGGCTGCAGGTATAGGAGCACAGAGTTCTGGATCCTATTCGCGAGACGTTCGATCGCGGTACGGTGCTGCGACAGATGCTGCCGGTAGCTCGAGCGATTGCGTTCGATCTGCTTGCGCTCCTGCTCTCTGTGGAGCGCTTCGAATCCATTCTGGATCTTACCGGGCATCGCGTCCCCTTTGGTAAAGAGGAGATGGCAATTCGCATGGTCGCCGGTGCAGAGCCTCTGCTCCAGTTCCCTGCTCTCCTTTTCCGAATAGATCGGCGCACCATACTTATATTCCATGAATGTACGCAGTTCCGCCTCGCTCATACTGGTACGCGGCTGTTCATCAAAGCGTACGCCACTGTCGTCCGTATATGCATGGGCAGGTCTGTCCAGATATCCGATCCAGAATTTATGAAAGCGCTGGTCTCCTTTCTTTTTTCGCAATTTCGGAAACAGGGGCTTTCGAGACCTCTTCTTTTCCTCCAAGCTGATCTGGAACCATCGCCGGAAAAGGTCTTCCGCACGCTCTACGATCGCGTCGGTGTCAAGATCCGCAGTGAATTCGAGCTCGTCCAGCAGCTTTCGGTCATAACTGCCCATGACGGGGTCCTGTCCCAGGGCGCGGCGAAAGTGGGACAGCGCCAGATAGTCATAGAGATGATAGTCGTCATGCACGAGAGCGCCATACTCTTGCAAAAAGCGTTCGGCATGATCGCGCCTCAGACGCGCAAGGACAGGGCGGTCCGCAGACTCGCGCTGGAAGATGGCGTTCTCCAGGCCTAGCCAAAGCAGCCCTTCATAGGTGTCGGCATCTTCATACTGCTGTATCGAGCGGAAGACCGCGGCGAGCTTGGGATAGTCATAGATCCTTCGGGCGGCGCCGAGGATGCTGTTCCAATAGATATCGGCATTGCCTTCGCTGTCATAAGCCTTCACATCCGGCGCGAGACTATAGTCTTCTGCAGCGTTCCAGATCTGATTCACAGCGCGGCGGCGCTGCAGTTCAGAAACGCCGTTCATGTCTGGATAAAGAGGGCGTCGGCGCGCAGATCGCTTTGGATCCGGGCCGTGATGATATCGCAGACGAGCTGGCGTTCAAAGGCGTCGAAAGACTTGTTCACGATGCCCAGTTCAAGAGCCTGTCCGATCGAGAGCCCGTTCTCAACAAGAGCGATCGCGCCCAGCAGACCTCGCAGATCCAGTGCTTTCGTGGAGATCTCCGCGCTCTCGCATTTCTTTCGGATATCCTGGAACAAACAGCTCAATTGCTCCGTATAGGTCTCCCGAAGATGCGGGAACTGGGACCGGAGCAGCTCCTTTAGATCCTCCTGAGAGATGATGGGCATATTGATGACCATGAAGCGGGACGCGAGGGCCTCGTTGAGTTCCCTCGTCCCTGCGTAGCCGTAGTTCATCGTGGCGATGAAACGACAGGCGGGATGGAGCTGGATGCGATCGTATCCGGGGACGTCGATGATCCGTCGGAAGTCCAGCGTTGCGTGCAGTACGGCCAGAGATTCGTTTTTTGCCATGTTGATCTCGTCCAGGACGCCAAAGCCTCCCTGGAGCGCGCACTGGGTGATCGGGCCGCTGCGAAAGCTCACTTCCCCGTTGCGGAAAGTATCCGTCCCGATCAGAGAGGCGGCGTCGGTATTCAGATAGAAAGAGATGTCCCATTCCGGACGAGCGAAGACTGCTGCGAGATCTTCGGCAAGGACGTTCTTTCCGGTCGCCTTGGGCCCTACCAGCAGCAGGTCCTCACCTGCCAGCAGCGCCGTCAGCGCTTGCTCCCAGATCTCCTTTCCGTAATACATGAACTTGGGCCGCGGGATCCTGGCATCCTGATCCGGCCCTGCGGGGTATTGAGCCCGGAACTCTTCCACCCGCCGCAGGGTCTTTTCGTCCACACCCTGGTCACGCAAACGATCGATCATATCTCTCCTCCTGTCACACGCTCGCTCCTGGCAGCTCGTTGATGGCGAAACGCCCATATCTCTTCGTCGAAAAGCCATGCCGCTCTGGAAAAGGCATATGCCCTGACGCCTTTGCGACGTACTTCGCGCATATGGGCCAAAAGGCCATTTACCGTCACGTCTTCCTACCGGCGGATCATTATATCACGCTCCTCAACGGATCTCAAGACAGGATCGACGGAACAACGGGATAGACAGGAGCCGCCCCATGCGTTATACTAAGGTCATCAAGAGGTGATGGCGTGATGATGGAACTGAAAAGACCTTACATCCGTGTCCGTCGCGGAGCCGCAACATCCTATGGCGGCTGCCAGATGTGGTCCGAGGACAAGAACATCAGGAAATGCGGCTGCGGTCCTGTGGCAGCACTGGATCTTGTCCTCTATCTGTCCGGTCGCCAGGGACAGCCGATCCCGCTGGAAGACTACGACCGCGACCTGCGTTTCCTTTGCCGCCATTTCTTCCCCCTCATCCCCTCCTCCGGCATCAACGGCATCCTTCTGGCCATTGGCCTGGACAGGCTCTTCCGGCACTATCGCCTCCCCTATCGCGCTTTCTGGGCCGTGTCAGGTCCACGCTTTTGGGACAGGGTCCAGGAACTTCTTGCCCAAGACATCCCGGCAATCATTTCCGTAGGTCCGAACTTTCCCTTCCTTTGGGGGAAGAAAAAGCTCCGCTTCTATAGAAAAGCACATGACGGCAGTCTCGTTCCCGCCGCATCGACTGTCGCCCACTACGTGACGGTCACGGGCATCGAAGACGATCTCATGCGCATATCTTCCTGGGGCGTGGAATACTACATCGAGCGGAAAGAATACGAGGAATACGTGCGCAGACACAGCGCAGCTCTGGTCAGCAATGTGCTGATGGTAAGGAGAACGTCCTGATCTTGTGCATATCGCCTATTGTGTTCCACTCTGCAACGTGTATAATATCGCAGCATCAAGGAGGTGGCGCGGATGAGCCGTCAAGAAGCGCTCCAGCAATATGAACTTGCCCTGAAGCTCGGGCAGCGATACAAGAAGAGCTCCGTCATCCAGGGACGATATCCCTATCCCCAGGTCCTGGATGAGATCGTGGATCTGTCTGCCGCAGGCGGGCAGGAAGAACTTGGTCTCGTCGATATCCCGGCAGAGCAGATCGTCGGGACGGTGAGCCGCGGTCGTCAGGCCTCCTTCGCCGGCAATTTCATGCCGCTCCTGCGGAGCGACTCGGAATTTGCCTTAAAATGGGTCTCGCTGTGCGACGCCCATCTCAGCGATGAGGGGATCCGTGAGCCGATCCGCTGTTACGAATACCTGGGCCGATTCTATGTCCAGGAGGGCAACAAGCGCGTAAGCGTCCTGAAAAGCTACGGCGCGCCTGTGATCTGCGGGAACGTGACGCGGATCCTTCCCCAGCGCTCGGACGACCCCGAGGTCCAGATGTATTATGAGTTCCTGCTCTTCTATCCCCTTTGCAGGATCTATCAGATCCGTTTCACGCGGCCAGGCAGTTACGAGAAGCTCCAGTCCTGTATGGGCTTTACGCCCGATCATTGCTGGACACAGGAAGAGAAACGCGCGTTCCTCGCGCTCCAGAGCCGCTTCCGCACGGTCTACGAGCATCTGGGCGGCGCCGCTCTGTCCGGTACGGTCTCGGATGCGCTCCTGGTCTGCCTGCAGATCTTCCCCTTCGATGAGCTCAAGGCTCTCAGCGGAGATGCGCTCACCAAAGCCGTAGAGGGCATGTGGAACGAGATAAAGGCCGCTTCGCTCCCCAGTCCGATCCTGCTCTCCACAGAGCCCGAGGAAAAAGAGAAGGGGCTCCTGTCCAAGATCATAGATATCGCCCTCCCCGAGCATCTGCGCGTCTCGTTCCTCTATGCCTATCCGCCGGAGCTGAGCACATGGACCGCGGCACATGTCCAAGGAGCCAAGGACCTGAAAGAGGCTCTTGGTGACAAGATCGTTGTCCAGGAGCACTTCGCCCTTGACCACGACTATGACAGCGCGCTGGCGCGAGCTGCGGATGCGGGCACAGATCTCATCTTCGCCACGACCCCGCAGATGGTCGCTGCCTGCAGGAAATTCGCCGCCACGCATGGGAAGATCAAGATCCTGGTCTGTGGGCTCTCGCAGCCCTATCCAGGTCTGCGCACCTATTACAGCCGGAACTATGAGTGCAAGTTCATCACCGGCGCCATCGCCGGCGCCATGACAGAGGACGACAGGATCGGCTATATCTCTCAGTATCCGATCGTCGGCGTTCCCGCCGAGATCAACGCCTTCGCTTTGGGCGCACAGATGACCAGGCCGAAAGCCCAGATCGAGCTGGTCTGGTCCTCCGAGTGTGATGACCCTGTGAGCGAGCTCCTCTCCCGCAGGGTGACCGTGATCTCCAACCGCGACGCAGGCGATGCGAAGCACGCCTACTGGGCTCTGGAATGGGGCACGTACAAACTGCTGCAGGACGGAGCCTTGCAGCCCCTTGCCCTTCCCTACTGGGATTGGGGACGTTTCTACGAGCAGGAGGTCCGGGGCATCCTGAACGGCACCTGGGACGATCTGGGCAAAGCCCAAAGCGAGCGGGCGATCAACTACTGGTGGGGCATGGGCAGCGGCGTCATCGATGTCAAATTCTCCCCTGCCCTTCCCGATGGGATCCGGCGTCTGGCCGAGCATCTGTGTCGGGATCTTCGCGGAGGCTGGTTCGAACCTTTCCGATGCCGCATCACGGACCAGAACGGCGCGCTTCGCAATGATGGCAGCCGGACGTTCTCGCCCGAAGAGCTCATGCGGATGGACTGGCTCTGCGAGAACGTGCGCGGAAGGATCCCGGAGATCTCACAGCTCCGTCCCGAAGCCGCCGATACGACGAAGGTCATGTCCCTTCAGAAAGAGAGGATGAGCTGAACGCCATGAAGATCCTGCTGATCTCCGATATCGAGAGCCCCTATTATTGGGACTATTACACGCCCGGCAAGCTGGACGGGATCGACCTGATCCTGTCTGCCGGCGATCTGAAAGCGGATTATCTCAGTTTTCTGGTGACCATGGGTCGCGCTCCCCTGCTCTATGTCCACGGCAATCACGACGGGAGCTATGAGCGCTTCCCGCCGGAGGGCTGCGACT
>JAFZOC010000264.1 GCA_017550765.1 Oscillospiraceae bacterium | reverse complement strand
TGCCCGGGATCCAGGGCCCGAAGGTCATGAAAGCGCTGCTGGAGGCGATGGACGGCTACGGGCTTTATCTGCATCGCGTCACACAGACGCAGGGCATCATGCGTCTGCTGGACAAGGAGATCGCTCAGATGGTGCAGTACGCGCACGACTGGCAGACCGACCTGATCCTCGCCATCGGCCCCAGAGCCACCACGGACACCTCCGCCTCCGTCCACACGGAGGAGGGCGTGCGCATGGGCTATCGTCTGCGCGGACAGGAGCAGATCGTGCGCGCGATTGAGGACGTCAAGCGCGCCGCGCGTCTGGGCTGCACGGGCTTCCTCGTCTATGACGAGGGCTGCCTCTGGATCCTCAACGAGATGCGCAAGGCCGGCGAGATCCCCGAAGACTGCCATTTCAAGGTCTCCGCCCACGCCGGACACGGCAATCCCTGCTCCGCCAAGCTCCTGGAGAGCATCGGCGCGGACTCCGTGAACCCGGTGCGGGACATCCAGCTGCAGATGATGGCGGCCATGCGCCAGGCCATCGACATCCCCCTGGATCTGCATACCGAGAATCCCAAGTCCACCGGCGGCTTCATCCGGCACTACGAGGTGCCCGAAATGGTGCGTGTCGCGGCGCCCATTTACCTGAAGACCGGCGGCTCCGTGGCCCAGACCCACAGCTGGGACAGCACCGAGGACGACGCCCGCAAGCGCGCCAAGCAGTGCTCTCTCGTCAAGCGCATGCTGGACGAGTACTATCCCGAGGCCGTCTGGAGCCCGAAGGGGAGCCTGATCTGACGACGCGCGGCGGCGGAAGCTCTGCGCGGGCCGCAGCACGGGAAAGCCTGTGGGCACCAACAATGATTTCGGAGGAAAAGGATGAAAAAAGCGCTGGTCCTGGCAGGCGGGATCGCCCAGGTCGCTTTGATCGAGGAACTGAAGAAAAGAGGCTACCGGACGCTGCTTGCGGATATGAATCCGGACTGCGTCGCGGCGGGCGTGTGCGATGAATTTTGGCCGGTGTCCGCCATGGACGTGGAAGGGATCAAGAAGCTCGTCCGAGAGCAGGGGATCGACATGGCGCTGACCGCCTGTGCGGATCAGATCCTTGTGGCGGAGGTCGAGGTATGTCAAGCACTTGGACTGAAGACCTATCTTGACCTGGATACGGTGAAGCTCGTATCGGACAAGCATTTCATGAAGGATGTTTTTATCAAGAACGACATCCCTACATCCAGATATGTTGTGCTGGATGCCTTCGACGGAGGAAGGATAGAGAAGCTTGCATATCCTCTAGTGGTAAAGCCGGTGGACGCGTACAGCGCGAGAGGCGTCAGAAGATGCGATCATATTGACGAAGTGAAGCGGTTTCTGCCGGAAGCGATACAGATCAGCCGAACGAAGACTGCGGTCGTCGAAGAATTCGTGGAAGGCGAAGAACTGACGGTCGAGGCATTTGTCTGCAAGGGAAAGGCGACCGTGCTATGCATCGGCTGCAAGCAAAAGCTGAAGAACGGTCGGTTCGTGTTATCCGGCAGCCTGTATCCTGCGAATATTTCGGACGAGTTGACAGAAGAAATCAAGCAGACAACCCAGAAGATCGCGGATGCTTTCCATCTCTGGAACTCCCCGATCAACATCAACATGATCACCGACGGGAAGCATGGCTATGTCCTGGAATTCTGCGCCAGAACGGGCGGCTTCGTGAAATACGAGATCACCAGGATCATGTCCGGCTTTGATCCGATCAAGGCTATCGTGGACATGCACGAGGGGCTTGATCCTGAGGTCGGCGAGGTGAAAGCGCAGAATCGCTACCTCATGACCTGCTATCTGTATTGCAGCGAAGGGGTGCTCGACCGCTACGAGGGCTTTGAGGAAATGCGTGAGCAGGGCGTCATATCCCGGTATTACCTGGTTCGCAAGCAGGGCCACCGCTTCAAGGGGATCGACAGCAACGGCGACAGGGCGGCGGGCTTTTTCGTGCAGGACGACGATCGCGACAGGCTGCTGCAAAAGCATGAGACGGCCCTGAAGCACCTGAGAGTTTTGGACGCGGATGGGAAGGATCTTGTCCGATATGATCTGATGTAATTCACCCCGAACAGGATGCGGAGGGATACGATGAACATTTCGATTACCGGCGATACAGGGGAAATGGCAAAGATCGGCCGTCAGATCGTTGCGGAAAAGAGCGGGTACTATACGCCCCAGGCCCTGGGCCGGATCCGTGGCCAGGTCAGGCTCCGCTTGCCGGGCCGCAGCGAAGAAGAAATCGAAGAGACGCTGTTTCGAACCATCTATTTCTATTGGGCCTACGGCTGCGACGTGGACGAGTATTTCTATTACTATTTCGCCGAAAAAAGCCATGACCAGATCAAAACATACGTCACAAAAAGAGAAAAGGTCATCTACACAAACCTGCTCAACAACATTGACGACGCCCACTATCTGCAGAACAAATACGAGACCTATCAGCTGTTCCGGGACGCATACAAGAGAGAGATGATCCTCTGCGACGGCGAGGACTGCGTGGATGCTTTTCTGCAGTTTGTCAAAAAACATCCGGTTTTCGTCGTCAAGGCGCTGCACCTGGGCGGCGGACAGGGAGTCCATAAGGACGACGTGCTCGGCCTGACGGAGGATGAGATCCGGGCCAGGTTCCATGCGCTGCTGGAGGAGGTCTCCGTCATCAACGGCCAGCTGAACTCCTGGGGGAGCAAAAGCGGCTTCGCCGTGGAGGAGCTGATCGAGCAGGGGGAGGAGATCGGAAGGCTCCATCCTCAGTCCGTCAACGTGGTGCGGATGCCGACGCTGCTGCTTGACGGGGAGATCCGCGTCTATCAGCCCTGGCTGAAAATCGGCTGCGGCGACAGCTTCGTGGATAACGGCCACACCGGCGGCCTGATGGCCGGCATCGACGTCCGCACCGGCGTGGTGGATACGACGGGGTATTCCGAACTCCCCGCGCTTTTTGAATACCATCCGGATACCGGGCTGCGGATCCCGGGCACGGTCATCCCCGCCTGGGACGAGCTGGTCGCCACGGTCAAGGCGCTCTCCTCCCGGCTCCCGACGATCCGGTACATCGCTTGGGACATGGCCTGGACGAAAAAGGGCTGGGCCGTCATGGAGGGCAACTTCCGCGGCGCCTTCATGTGGCAGTTTTTCCGCGGGAAGGGCATGAAGGCCGAGTTTGAAGAGATGACCGGCCTGAAGCTGGAAAAAGAATTCTGGTGGCAGAAGTAGTTGCCATGTGAAGCTCTCCCCCCCGAAAGACGAGGGGAGCGGCTGCAGACCGCTGATGAGCTTCGGCGGGAACGGGAACACCTCCGTGCCTGCTTTACGCCGAAGCGCAGCTTCTGAACGCTCCGGGCCTTTGTGACATGTTCAAAGGAGATTGAAATGGGAAAAGCGACGAGACGCATACTGAATCGTCTGAATTCTCTGGAGAAAGGGATCCGCCAGTGGGGAGCGGTTCGAGGCTATCGAAAAAGGTTTTCCTTTGTGCTGAAAAGCCGGGTGAAGAATGTCCCGGAGGCGGTTTCGGATCCTGCCATCCGGGCCGTGTGGAAAAAGTATGGGAAAGTGAACCCCAGGTGGGCGCAGGCTTACGCCTCCGTCAACGGGATCGCCAGCCCCTATTATATCCCCAGCGATTTCTGGTTCACCAAAGTCTGCCGGGTGCTGAATTCCAAGGATCGCTTCGGCTGGCCTCTGTTCCAGGACAAGAATTACTTCGATGTGCTCTATCCCGGGGTGCGTCAGCCGGAGGTGCTCGTCCGCAATGTTTCCGGGCAGCTTCTGGACGCTTCCTTCCGCCCGCTCAGCACGGAAGAAGCGGCGGCTGTGTGCGAAAAAGCAGGCGAATTCATCATCAAGCCGAGCGTGGAGACCAAGGGCGGCAAGGGGATCGAGTTCTTCGACTTCTCTTCCGGGCAAGACGGCGGGAGATCCCTCACGGAGATCCTGCAGAGCCGCGGGGAAGACTGCGTGGTGCAGAAGGTCCTGCGCCAGCACCATAAGATGGCGGAACTGAACCCGGACTCCATCAACACGGTCCGGGTGATGACCCTGCTCTGGAAGGGACAGTCCCGGGTCCTGGGCGCGCTGGTCCGCATCGGGACCAAGGGCTGCCGGGTCGACAATCCCCACACCTCCAACGGCTTCTCCTGCGTGCTGGACGCGGAGGGCAAGATGGTGGACAAGGCCTATGACCGGGATTGGCACCCGTATACAGAGCTGCCAAACGGGATCACGGTGAAGGGCTTTGAAGTGCCGTATTACGACCGAATCGTTGAGACCGTGCTGAAGCTTCATTACCGCATGCCGCATTTCCGGATCATCGGCTGGGATATGACCGTTTCGGAGGAGGGGGAGCCGATCATGATCGAAGCCAATCTGAGCTCCCCGGAGATCTATTTCCACCAGCTGGGCGGCGGCCCTCTCATCCAGGACCCGGAACTGTTTGACGAGATCATGCGCTATGTGACAAAGAAATAAAAGACGGGACGAAACTGCCCGACAAATGCCCTGGCAAAGACAGACGAGCTCAGGAGGCATAGCTGAAACAGAAAAGAGTGTACCGAGATGAAAGAAGACTCAGTGAAACTTGAGAAAAAACTCTCCCCCCTGAACGTCTGGTCCCTGGCCTTGGGCTGCATCATCGGCTGGGGCGCCTTCGTCATGCCCGGGAACACCTTCCTGGGGAAGGCGGGGCCCCTGGGCACGGCCATCGCCATGGGCATCGCTGCCCTGATCATGATCGTCATCGCCTTCAATTACAACTACATGATCAACAAGTTCCCGGTGGCCGGCGGCGAGTTCACCTATACCCAGCAGGCCTTCGGCGAGAAGCATGCCTTCGTGTGCTCCTGGTTCCTGGGCCTGTCCTATCTGGCCATCGTTCCCCTCAACGCCACGGCCCTGGCGCTGATCGGCCGCAACCTGATGGATAACGTCTTCCAGGTAGGCTTCCATTACACCGTGGCGGGCTACGACATCTATTTCGGCGAGATCCTTCTGGCGGTAGCGGCGCTGCTGCTCTTCGCGTTCCTGAGCATCCGGGGCGTGAAGTTCACGGGCGTCTTTCAGACGGGCCTGGTCTTTGCCCTGGTGGGCGGCGTGCTGATCGTCACGGTGGCTGCGATCCTCAGCCCGCAGGTATCCGTCCGGGATCTGGAGCCGGGCTTTGCGCCGGGGAGCTCGGGTATGGCCGGGATCCTGGCCGTGGTAGCGGTGGCCCCCTGGGCCTTCGTGGGCTTTGACACCATCCCCCAGGCGGCGGAAGAGTTCAAGTTTTCCCCGAAAAAGACCAAGATCATCATGGTGCTGTCCATCCTGTTCGGCGCGGCGGTCTACGTGGTGCTTGATACGGTGACGGCCGCCGTGGTGCCCGAGGGCTATGCCACTTGGGCCGGATACATCACGGATCTGCCCGATCAGTCCGGGCTGCTGTCCCTGCCTACCTTTCACGCCGGCTATCAGCTTCTGGGGACTGCGGGCCTGGTCTTCCTGGGCGTGGCGGTGCTGGGCGCGATCCTCTCCGGCATCGTGGGCTTTTACATGGCCACCAGCCGCCTGCTATACTCCATGGCGAAGGAGAAGGTGCTGCCCGCCTGGTTCGGCGAGCTCCACGGCAAGTACAAGACCCCGGCCCACGCGATCCTCTTCATCCTGATCATCGCGCTCTGCGCACCCTTCTTCGGTCGGACGGCCCTGGGCTGGATCGTGGACATGTCCTCCATCGGCGCGGCCATTGGTTTCGGCTACACCTCCCTGGCCGCCTTCCGTTTTGCGAAAAAGGAAGGCAAAAAGGGGATCGTGGTGACCGGCGTATTGGGAACTCTGTTTTCGCTGACCTTTATGGTACTGCTGCTGGTGCCCATCTCCCTGTTCAACTGCTCGCTGGGGAAGGAGTCTTATCTCTGCCTGCTCGCATGGATCGCGATCGGGATCGTGTTCTATTTCAGCGCAAAAAAGCGGAATGCCAAAGGAGACGCTTGACGTTCCCGTGAGAAGTCCCTATCCAGGCGCTTTACGAAAGATCTTCCTCCCGGGTATGCCTGAGCGTTATGACCGTTCCCGCGGAGAGAAAGGAACTATCTATGAGACACCACGGCTCTCAGCCGGGCTCCAAGTTCGTGATGGAGCCCGTCAACTTTGATAAATACACGGAACTGGACCTGCTGCGCTACTGCCTGGGCGCCACCATGTACATGCCAGGCACCAAGGATTTCCTGCAGCCGATCCTGACGAAGAAATATCCCGGGCTCACCTCCATGGTCATGTGCTTCGAGGACGCCTGCAGGGAGGAACTGGTACCCGAGGCGGAGCGGAACGTGATCCACCTGCTGGACGAGTTGAACGCAGAGCTTGAGAAGGGGACGATCTGCTACGAGGAGATCCCGCTGATCATCTTCCGTGTCCGCAACGTCGAACAGTTCAAGCATTTCTCCGCTATGCTACGGCAGGAGCACATCCACCTGGTCACCGCGTTCAACTTTCCCAAGTTCAACGCGGAGAACGGCGAAGAGTACTTCGCCCACTTGGAAGAGCTGGTGCAGCGCTTCGGCGAGATCATTTACGGCATGCCCATCCTGGAGAGCAGGGAGATGGCATATCTGGAGACCAGGATCCCGGAGCTGATGGGCGTGAAGAAGATCCTGGACCGGCATAAACGTCTTGTGCTGAACGTGCGTGTCGGCGGAACGGACTGGTCCTCTGTCTTTGGCGTGCGCCGCGATATCGACCATACGATCTATGACATCATGACGGTGGCTGACTGCTTGAAGGACGTCCTGAACGTTTTTTCACGTCACAACGACTACAGCGTTTCCGGCCCGGTTTGGGAGTACTTCCGCGCGACCAAGGACATGAAGTTCCAGGATGCGCCTGTATCGATCAACCGCTCGCTCTTCAAGCAGCAGACGCTCATCAATGATGCGGTGGATGGTCTGCTGTGTGAGCTCCTGCTGGATCGGGCCAACGGCTTCATCGGAAAGACCATCATCCATCCGACCCACATCCCGTATGTGAATGGGATGCTTGCCGTTACGAGAGAGGTCTACGAGGACGCGCAACAGGTGCTCGGCACGAGCGGAGGTGTCGTTAAGAGCTGCAGCGGCAATAAGATGAACGAGGTCGGCCCTCACCGCTGCTGGGCGGAGAAGATCGTGATGCGCGCGAAGGCATACGGGGTCATCGAAGACGAATCGAAGTACGTGGAGCTCTTCTCGTAAGGATGATACCGCGCTCCGGTCGGCGCGAGGTCGAAAAGACAGCAAAAGGATCGGTGTTATGAAAGAAAAACACGCGGAACAGGATCATATCGGAAAAAGAGTGTTTCGCGGCACGCTGATCATCGTCTGCGTGTCGGTTCTCGCAAAGCTCTCGGCTTTCTTGTCCGAAGCGGTGAACGCCGCCTATTTGGGCACGACCTATCAGAGCGACGCCTTTTTTATGGTGTCGAGCATCGTCCAGATGCTCTGCCCCATGCTGAATGTGGGCATCTTCAAGGTCTTCCTGCCCATCTACAAGGATCGGATCACACAGAACGACCGGGAAGGCGCGTTCCGCTTCGCAGATCAGATGATCAGCTTCTTTGCGCTGGCATCTATCGCGGTAGCAGCGCTCCTGGCCGTATTCGCTGGGCCTGTAGCCTCAGTCGTCGCGCCCGGTTTCGTCGGTGAGACACGAGAGCTCTGCGTCGAGATGCTCCGGATCTCCGCTCCTGCCTATATCTTCATCATCGTGTCGGGCATCTATGCCGCAATGCTCCAGTGCCACAACAAGTTTTTCGGCAGTCAGATCCGGGAAGTCGCCTCCCATGTGCCTGTGATCTTGGCGGCGCTGTTCTTCTATCACCGCTTTGGGATCTTTGCGATGGCTGTCGCGATGGTGGCGGGAGGCATCTTCCGCCTGCTGATCGAGCTGCCATTCGTGGACTGGGGATACCGCTTCAAGCCTTGCTTGACGTTCCACGGCGAAGGCTTCAGCCTCTGCCTCAAACGGCTCCCTTCGGCCATGCTCTCTTCCGGCGTACAGCAGATCAACACGCTGGTCGACCGTGCCATGGCGTCGCTGTTCCCGGAAGGCGCCGTCTCCGGCATGAACTATGGTCATCGACTCACGAACGTTTTCAGCGGTCTGCTCTCCACCGCGATCTCTACGGCACTCTTTCCGCAGATGGTAGAGCTGATCTCCCAGAAGAAGCACGATGAGCTCAACAGATCGCTGACGAGGATCTTGAGCATCTTCATGCTCCTGATGATCCCGGTGACCTGTGCCTGCATGCTGTTCAGCCAGGACCTGGTGCGGGCTGTGTTCGAGCGAGGTGCGTTCCAGGAAGAGTCTGTTGCGCTGACCGCCGGGGTGTTCACCTTCTACAGTCTGGGACTGCTCTTTGTCGCGAGCTCCACCGTGGTCTCCAATGTCTTCTATGGGTCTGGCGACACCCGCACGCCTCTGATCATCGGGCTGATCCATTTGGGCGTCAATGTGGCGCTGAACCTGACACTGGCACACTTTATGGGCGTCAATGGACTGGCGCTGGCCACGTCCCTGTCGGCGATGATAACACTGGGGATCCGGTGTTTCTGTGTGCGAAGATTCGCGCAGATCGACTGGAAGGCGTTGGGAAAGACATTCTGCAAAGTGCTGCTGGCAGCTGGCGTATCATGCGGTGCTGCCCGGGCTGCAGTCAGCCTGTTGCACCTGGATGTATATGTGCGGCTCATCCTGGCCGTAGCAATTGGCATCGCCCTGTATCTTCCGGCGGTGAAACTGCTGCGGGTCCGTGAGATAGAGGATCTGATCGGGCTGCTGCGCAAAAAGTTGAGACCGGGCACAAAATGACGTGGCCTGTATTTGAGGATATGCTATGATCTCCTATGCGGCGGACGCGCTGGAACACTATCTGACTTGGCCTGTGGTACTGACAGCGCTGCTGTGCGGCGCATGCTGCGCCTGGGCCTGCGCCCGGGCTGTGCGTCAAAAGAGGATCGGCAGCGCGAGAGGCGTGGCATTGACGGCTCTGTGCGTATATCTGGTGCTCATCTTTGGCATGCTCATCTTCGTGCGCGCGGTGAAGGGAGGCCGACACTTCAACTTTGAGCTTTTCTGGTCCTACCGTGCGATCGCGAGAGGACGCCGATACCTGCTGCATCAGGATCTGCTCAATGTGCTCCTCTTCGTCCCCTTTGGCGTCCTGTGTCAGCTGTCTCTGCGGAGGCCCTGCTTCTGGAAAGTGTTATGCGCGGGCACCGCGCTGTCTATCCTGGTCGAAGTGCTGCAGGGACTGACGGAACGCGGCCTTTTTGAGCTGGACGATCTCTTTCACAATATCGTGGGGACTGCCGTCGGGGCCGGAGCGCTGGCGCTGTTCTTGTACTGCAGATCCCGCAGAACGAGGGGAACGCATGACGTGGGGGATGGGCCTGTGCAGCGCGTAGGAGAGAAAGAAGCGTGAGATACACGGGCGCTCACGAGCGCTTCGGGCTGCTGTGGCAAGGATGCGTCGATATCGAAGCCGAGGAAAGAGGCATCGGTCGACATCCTCTCCGTGCCGTTGCAGGCAGACAGATCCCGAAGGGACAAAAAGAGCTCTCCTGCGCACGTTCTCGCGCTGCGTTCCGAGACTCTCAAGACTCTGTCTGAGGCAGTCCGGAAGATGAGTGTACAAGATCTGAACTCCTGTGCGAAGTCCGATACATGAAAAGCTTTGAGGCGAGATCTCCCGTGAAAAAGCAGATACGTAAATCAGTCAGATGGCGCTGACCCGATCGGAGGTCTGGCGCCTCGCTGTTTTCTGGACCGTAAGGATCGTGGAAAGACGGTGATCAAGAAAGGACGGGGACCGATCAAACGCAGCGGTGTTCCATGGAAGTTGAACAAAGAGGAAAGGATCTGCAAGTTCATATGATCAGGATCTTTTCCTTGAACATGAACAGATACATCCGGGCTCATATCAAAAGAAAAGACTTGACATCGCCTTGAATAGCATATAAAATGCTGCGTGTATCTGCGGGAATATAGCTGCCACCTTGTTCGATCTGCTGCGTAGATAGATGACGAACGGACGTTCAAGAAGGGACATGGGACCCGAACGTGGAAAACGACCACTTCTCAGCCGAGTGCTGCCGCAGAATAAATGAACAGCCTGGAGGATCCGGCGATGGAGCTTACAAAGAGACAGTTCCTGATCATGGAGGCTTTCGCGCTGGCGGAAGGCAACTTGACCCAGAGAGACGTAGAAGGAAGGACGGGCCTTTCCCTGGGCACCGTCAACAAGACGGTCAAGGAGCTGACAGGGCTCGGCCTGGTGTCAAAAGGGAAGATCACCGCGGCGGGACTGGAGAGCATGGAGCCATACCGCGCCAAGCGGGCCGTGTTCGTCGCCGCGGGCTTCGGCTCCCGTCTTGTCCCGATCACCTTGAACACGCCCAAACCCCTGGTGCGGGTCCATGGCCACAGGATCATCGACACCCTGATCGACGCCTGCCTGGAGGCTGGCATCGACGAGATCTACATCGTGCGCGGCTATCTGGCCGAACAGTTCGACCAGCTGCTGTACAAGTACCCGATGATCCGTTTCCTGGAGAACCCTCTCTACAACGAGGCCAACAACATCTCCAGCGCCCTCGTGGCCCGCTATCTGCTCTCCAACGCCTATGTGTTCGAGGCGGATCTCCTGCTCTCCAACGCGAAGATCATCCGAAAGTATCATTATACGTCGGAGTTCCTGGCGATCTACAAGGAACGGACCGACGACTGGTGTTTCGAGGTCCGCGACGGCGTCATCGTCCGGGAGAAAGTCGGCGGGACGAACTGCTGGCAGATGGTGGGGATCTCCTACTGGAACGAGCAGGACGGACACAAGCTCGCCCAGGACATCGTGGACGTCTATGGAGAGCCTGGTGGAAAAGAACGCTATTGGGAGCAGGTCCCCCTGACCTATCGCAGCGGCCACTATACGGTGCGGGTGCGGGAGTGCAGGGACGAGGACATCGTTGAGATCGACACCTTCCGCGAACTGAAAGCGATCGACAAGAGCTATGACGTCTGAGGACGGATCAGGAAAGGATACAAGAGCATGAAAAAACAGAACGACGCTCCCGCCGTGGCGGCGGAAGAGGGGAGCCTGAAGCGGAAACTGACCCCGATGCACGTCTGGGCGATCGCCTTTGGATGCGTGATCGGCTGGGGCTCCTTCATCAATCCCGGCAAGAAGTTCCTCCCCAACTCCGGCGTGGCCGGCACCGCGATCGCCATGGTCCTGGGCGCGCTGGTGATGATGATCATCGCGCTGAGCTATGCCTATATGGTGCCCAAGTACCCCAAGGCCGGCGGCGAGTTCACCTTTACGAAGATGTGCTTCGGCAAGGATCTGGCCTTCATCTGCGGCTGGTTCCTGGTGGCGGCCTATCTGACCAACGTGCCCATGAACAGCACGGCGATCGGCC
>JAFZOC010000027.1 GCA_017550765.1 Oscillospiraceae bacterium | reverse complement strand
CTCCTGGGCTGTGAGCTCCGAAGACCGGATACTCTGGGCTCCGAAGGCCGGATACGCAGGCCCTACTTCTTCCCCAGGTCCTGCAGGAAGCCCATGGCGCCATCCAGCAGGCCGCTGCCGCCCAGCGCGGTCAGCAGGTCCAGCTTCTCACCCTTCAGGATCTTCACGGCGTTGTCCCGATCCTCTTTGCTGGCCGCCCGATAGAGCTCCACCAGCTTTTTCTCCGCGGCCGTGAGCTTGAGGTCCTCTTCCTTTTTGGTCGCGGTCTTTTTCTTGCTCTCAGTCTTCTTAGCCGTCTCGGTCTTTTTCCCGCTCTCAGTCTTCTTGGCCGTCTCGGTCTTTTTCCCGCTCTCAGTCTTCTTGGCCGTCTCGGTCTTTTTCCCGCTCTCAGTCTTTTTGGCCGTCTCGGTCTTCTTGGCGGAGGCTGGCTTCGCGGCGTCCTCCTTGGCTGCGTTCAGCAGCGAGGCCTGGGTCACGCCCGTGGCCTTGGCGATCTGCTTGAGCGCGTTCTGGCTCAGCTCTTTCTCGCCCCGCTCCGCCTTGCTGATATCGGCGGCGGTGACGCCGTCCACCTTCTTCGCCAGCTGTTCCTGGGTCATGCCCGCCTTGGTGCGAGCCGCTTTGATCAGGGGTCCTACCGTATTCGCCATGGCTGTGGCCTCCTCGTTCTTGATGTTTTTATGATAGCATCCGGACAGGGATCTTGCAATATGTCGCGTCGAAAAAACGCGAAAAAGCTCTGTCCGAAGACAGAGCTTTTCGTATCGGCTCAGCAGCAGGTCGCATCCGTTGCGTCAATGATAGGACTTTTTGTTCATCAGGGCATGCGCTGCCATAGCGACGCCAACGCCGCACACGGCGCCGATGATCATCGCAGGCGAAACGCCGCTCTTCCGCTGCGCGGGTGCGGCCTCCTGGCTCCGGTCGTCGGGAGACGTCCCCGCTTCGGCCCCGGTCTGAGGATCGGCCTGCGGCTCCTGTCCATCCTCTCTGGCGGGCTGCTCCCCCGCGGGACTTGGCGCGGCGCTCTCCATGCGCGCCTGCTGCTGACCGCCCGTGCCCTGCGCCTCCGCCAGTGCGGCAGCGGGGGCCAGTGCCACGAGGAACAGCAGCGTCAGTACCAGGGATAAGGCTCGTTTACCCATGATGATACCTCCTGTCCGTATCGGCGGGAACGATCCGTCAGCCGATCAGTAGATGACCACGCCCTGGCCGCGGGCCTTCACGTATTTCGCCAGCAGCGTCACATCCGACACGGTGATCTTCCCGTCGGCACTGCCGTCCACGTTGCCGGAGCCGGCCACGATCTCAACGCCCTGTCCCCGGGCCTTCACGTACTTCGCCAGCAGCGTCACATCGGCCACCGTGACCTTCCCGTCTCCGTTGATGTCGCCTGGGGTGTGGGGATCTTCCGCTACGATCTTGGTCCAGCTGTTCACGGCCAGCTCGTAGTCGTCGTCGCCGGTGCCGCCGTAGACCCAGATGCTCTCATACAGCTCGGGCATGCTCTCCTGCATCCAGCTGATGTGCCGTCCGCCGGCCTTGTAGTATTCCACCAGCGTCGGGCAGGGCCGGAGGTCCAGCTCGGTCAGGCCCTCGTTGCCGCAGCAGTCCAAGTGCTCCAGCAGAGGGTTCGCGCTCAGATCCAGCTCGGTCAGCTCGTTATCGTCGCACCAGAGCTCTTTCAGGGCCGGGTTGCCGCTGAGATCCAGCTCGCTCAGGCCGCAGAAGCCTACCATCAGGGACTCCAGCTCCGTCAGCATGCTGACGTCCACTTCGCCCAGTTCCTGGTTGAAGCCCAGATCCAGGACCCGGATCTTGGTGTTGGCGCTGAGATCCAGTTCCGCCAGCGCGCCCGCCGTCTCAAAGTCGCCGCCGGCGTTCAGCTCCGTCAGCTCCGGGAAGAGCTGGATGCCCTCCAGGGAGGCTACGCCCGAGCCCGCCAGGTCGATGACCGTGGCCGCGGCGCACTCGGCTTCCGACAGCTTCCCGTCCCCGTCCAGGTCGAGATGCTCCGCCACATAGGCCCGGAAGATCGGATCGGGGAAATGCGCCTCGTCGATGGGGATGCCGGGGATCTCCGGCGTATAGGCCACCCAGTGGATCTGGTAATATCCGGTCACTGCCAGGATGAGATCCCAGGTCCAGGAGGGCTCATTGTCCGGGTAGTAGATGGTGGCCGTGACAGGCACGCTCTCATAGGAGCTGAAAACTTCGTTGCCAAAACTGGGCGCTGCGCCCAGGAAGCGCAGCTCCTCCAGGGCGATGCAGGTGGAGAAAGCCAGATCCCCGATGCTCTCGATCCCGTCGGGCACCGTCGCCTTGGTCAGGCCTGTGCAGTAGTAGAAGGCGTAGCTGCCGATCGTGCGCAGGCCCGCAGGGAACTGCAACTCCTTCAGTCCTGAGCAGCCGCAGAAGGCATATCCGGCGATGGTCTCCAGCGTAGAGGGGAACGCGAGCGAAGGAAGTGCTACGGCATTTATAAAGGCGGCATGTCCGATCTCCGTCAGCCCTTCGGGCAGATCGATCGTTTTCAGGGTGCTGTCATACCCGAAGGCTTCTGCGCAGATCCGCGTGAGCCCCTCGGGCAGATCGGCCTTTTCCAGCGCGTCGCAAAAGCAAAAGGCAAAGGGTCCCACACTGGTCACGCCCGGCGCCACGATCACCTCGCGGATCTGAGAACGCAGCGAGTTCCAGGGCGTTTGCAGTTCGTCCTGCCACTCCCACATATCCCCGGTGCCCGAGACGGAGAAGACGCCGTTCTCGTACAGCGTCCAGGTCAGATCGTCCCCGCAGTCGCCGGAGGCGACGGCCGCCTGGGTCTCGTCCCCCTCGGGCGGCAGGGCGCCGATGGTCCCTTCCGCCGCGGGATCGGGCTCCTGGCCGGCCGGGGCGTCAGCTCCTGCGTGATCTGCCGCCGGCTCCTCCACAGGCGCGATGGTCCCCTCTCCCTCGGCCAGAGCCGCGGCGGGGAACAGGCTGACGCACATCAGCAGCGCCAGGAGCAGCGCGAAGAGCCGTTTTACGTTTCAATGCATCGTTCCTTCCTCCTTGTGACCACTTCTGTCCGTTCGTGTCCGCTCACATGGCGTGGAGCGGGATCTCGCTCCACGCCATGTGACCCGATAGAATACTGTTTTAAGTATAAAGGATCGTTCCGGGGCTGTCAAGGCTCGGCTGGAAGCAAACGGTCGGGCTCGCAGACCGCGGGAGCAAGGGACGCAGGTCAGCGTCAGGGGGCTCGTGCCCCTATCTTGCGCATGTCCATACCCCTTTCCACACGCAAAAACGGCAGGACGATCGCTCGTCCTGCCGCTCTTGTCTCGCGTCAGTTTTTGCTTACGCTTCGCCTTCCGGAGCGCCGAAGCTCTCCAGGTCGTCCTCGACCTCCGCCGGGATGATGGGCAGCTCGTCGCTGTCCG
>JAFZOC010000263.1 GCA_017550765.1 Oscillospiraceae bacterium | reverse complement strand
GTCGCTCAGGGGGTAGCGGATGTGCCACAGGGCGCCGGGCTTGTCCACGTATTCGACCTCGGCGTCGGACAGGGCGGTAATGCAGTGGGGGCACCAGTTTATGATGCGGCGGCCCTTGTAGATCAGGCCCTTCTCATACAGGCTGCAGAAGGTCTCCCGGACGGCCTTGGCGCAGACCTCGTCCATGGTGAAGCGGCTGCGTTCCCAGTCGCAGGAGACGCCCATGCTCTTCTGCTGCTCCACGATGCGTCCGCCGTACTGCTCCTTCCAGGCCCAGACCCGCTCCAGGAACTTGTCCCGGCCCAGGTCGTAGCGGGTCTTGCCCTCCTCCTTGCGCAGGGACTCTTCCACCCTGATCTGGGTGGCGATGCCCGCATGGTCCACGCCGGGCAGCCACAGGGTGGCATAGCCCTGCATGCGCTTGTAGCGGGTCAGGATGTCCTGCAGCGCGGAGTCCATGGCATGGCCCATGTGCAGCTGCCCCGTGACATTGGGGGGCGGCATCACGATGGAGAAGGGCTCCTTTTCTGGGTCGATGACGCCCTTGAAGAACCCGCCCTGCATCCAGAAGTCGTAGATCTTCTTCTCCACTTTCTGTGGCTCATACACTTTCGCTAATTCTTTCATATCGTCCTCCAACTGTCTTCACTTGATCTCTTTTACTTCCAGTCCCGTTTTCTCGGCGAGGAAAGCGCCGAAGGCGGCGGGTTCGCCCTGGGTGAAACATCGCTCGGGGATCACGAGCGCATGCTGGCGGTCAAGGTAGAGATAAAACGCCCCTGTGACGTGAAAAACGCTTTCAAAGGCGCCGTACTGGTACACCGTGCTCTCTACCGCTCGCCGGGCGCTGACGTCTTCTTCCCCGAAGCACAGATCGATGCAGCCGATCTTCCGATAGGTCTTTGCCATCGACAGCGCAAGGATCCGCGGCGTCAGCAGCATCTCCACGCCCAAGACCAGCATCAGGATCATCAGCATGACAAAGAGCATATCCGGCTCCCCGG
Source organism: Oscillospiraceae bacterium (assembly GCA_017550765.1). The sequence continues at coordinate 4,007 of JAFZOC010000263.1, read as the reverse complement.
TCATACACAGGAGGAGCATCAGGATCTCCAGCAGGAAGCACAGCACCGCCAGAACGATCTGAAAGATCCGCTGTTTCCGGCCCTTTGTTCTGCCGTGCGCCTTCGCGTAGGCCACGAAGTCCGCCTTCTCATATTCGACATGCATGGCAAACGCCATTTGACATCACTCCCAACGAAAAAACGCCCCGAGACTTTCGTCTCAGGGCGATGAAATACCGCGGTACCACCTGGGTTCCGCCTTTCGGCGGCGCTCTCTAGTCCTTAACGCGGACCGGACGCCGGGACTACGCAGTTGCCCTTCCCCCCGGGCGCTCGGGATCGACCTTCCGCAGAGCTTGCCGGGGACTCGCACCACCCGTCCCCTCTCTGAAAGCAGCCTTCCGCGTACTCCTATCCGTCACAGCGCACAAATATTCGATGCCAGGATTATACAATGTGCCGATAGCTTTGTCAACCGCTCAGCGCAAAAAATCGAACATATCCAGGTTGTTGTCCTCCAGCGCGCCGGGGTTATAGATGATCAGCACCATATCCGGCCGCGTCTCGTCGATGTAGTCCAGCAGGTCCCCGTCCCAGAGGCGCAGGTCGATGGCCTCCACCGCGTCGTAGCCCAGCGCCAGGAAGGGCAGGACCACAAGGTCGAAGGAGTCCTGCAGCACCAGCAGGCGTTTCCCGCTGCCGCCCGCCGCGTTCTCGATGCACATCCAGTCATACTGCCCGCCGCAGTACACGTCGTAGCAGTCTGACTCCATCAGGTCCGCAGGGGCGAGCTTCTCCTGGAAGAGCAGCGTCTCAGCGAAGCTCCCCTCCCGCCAGATCGACTGGCTGGGGACGGAGAAGCGCAGATGGGTCTCGAAGCGGGGCGTCAGCACGCAGATATCGTCCACGCCGGCGTACCAGGGCCCCACGCGGCGGCCATGGCTGCCCAGGAAGACGCCCCGCAGGAGCTCCCGCTCGTAATGGGCCACGTCGAAGAGCGCGGGATCTGCGGCGAAGGACGGATCTCGTTCTTCCAGCGCAGCGGCGATCTCCCCTGCCGCCCAGAGGCCGGCGTCCGGGGTCCAGTGGTGGTCGGTGCGGAAGAAAAGGCTGTAGTGGTCCAGGCCCTCCGCCCGCTCGCGCTCCCGCAGGTCCAGCGTATCCACCCCTGCCTCCTGCAGGATCTGCAGGAAACGGTCGGCGTTCTCGTTGGAATAGTCCTCTACCCCGGGGGGGAGCTGCTTGTCCTGCTCGTCCAGCTTGAAAGGCAGCTGTACGTAGAGGAAGGGCAGTTCCTGCGACGCCAGAGCTCCGGCCAGGTCCGCCGTATCCTGCGCGATGCCGCTCATGTCCAGCTCGCGGATGATATAGGTCATGTGGCCGTTGTCCAAAAGATAGCGCTCGTTGACCTCCCGCTTCCCCAGCAGACGCTGGATCCCGCCGTTGAGCGTGACGAGCGCCTCCTTCCCGGGTATAAAGTCGCCGATCCGCTCCTCCGCCTGGGTGGGCGTGCCGCCGGCGCGGAGCGCGATGACCGTCTCCCGCAGGAAGGGCTTCAGGCTCAGAACGAAGAAGACCGCCAGCAGGAGCAGGAAGCACAGGGCCGTCAGATAGCGCCAGGAGATATGTCCTCTCATCGCTCAGCCCCCTCAGAACGTAAAATAGATGAAGGGGTCGTGGGCCCCCATGGCCATGTAGGAGATCGACAGGACCAGCAGCGCCAGATACAGCGCAGTCTCTCCGACGGCGACGGGCGGCCGGTCCTCCCTTCCCGCCCGGAGCTTTTTCAGCGCGCTGGGGATCAGGGGCGTCGCAAAGACCGCCGCCGCTGCCAGACAGGTCCAGTTCTCCCGGAAGAGGAAGAGATCCAGATCCCCCGCAGGCCGAGCGCCGACACCCAGCATGGCGCCCAGCTGATAGAGCGCGGCAGAGAAAGACTCCGCCCCGAAGAGCACCCAGCCCGCGTTCACGATCAGGAAGGTCAGCAGCGCGTAGAGCCCCGCGCTCCAGGGCGACCGGAGCCGCCTGGGGATCCCCGTCAGCTTCTCGAAGGCCACCAGCACGCCGTACATCAGGCCCCACACGATGAACTGCCAGGCGGCGCCGTGCCAGATCCCGGTGAAGAGCCACACGGCGAAGAGGTTCCGCAGGAGCTTCCCTTTCCCCACGCGGGAGCCGCCCAGGGGGAAATAGATGTAATCCCGGAACCAGCGGCCCAGGGAGATGTGCCAGCGCTTCCAGAACTCGGAGATCGAGCGCGAGATATAGGGATAGTCGAAGTTCTCCTCGAAGCGGAAGCCGAACATCCGCCCCAGACCGATCGCCATGTCGGAGTAGCCGGAAAAGTCGAAATAGATCTGCATGGTATAGCTCAGCGAGCCGAACCAGGCTGTCGCTGCGGACAGGTCCCGGGCCCCGGCCAGGGCGAAGGCCCGCTCCGCCGCGATGGAGAGGGCGTTCGCCAGCAGGATCTTCTTGGCAAGGCCCAGGATGAAACGCTTGGTCCCCTGGTGGAAGAGCTCCATGTCCACGCTGCGGTCTGCGATCTGCTCCTCGATGCTGTTGTAGCGGACGATCGGCCCGGCGATCAGCTGCGGGAAGAAGGAGATGTAGAGCCCCAGATCCAGGATATCCCGCTGGACCTTCGCCGTTCCGCGGTAGACGTCGATGCAGTAGCTCAGCGCCTGGAAGGTGAAAAAGGAGATCCCGATGGGAAGGCGCAGCCCCACGGGGCTTAGACAGAGCCCGAAGAGGGCGTTCAGATTCTCGATCGTGAAATCCAGATATTTGAACAGGAAGAGGATCCCGAGGTCCACTGCGACCGCCAGGATGAGCATGGCCTTACGGCCCCGTCCCGACTTGCCGGCGTCGATCCCCCGCCCCAGAAGGTAGTTGGCCAGGATCGAAAAGAGCATCAGGAAGACATAGACCGGCTCGCCCCAGGCATAGAAAAGCAGGCTCGCCACCAGCAGGAGCAAGTTGCGCGCCTTGATCGATCGTAACAGATAGTAGCCCAGCAGCACCGCAGGGAGGAAGAGGAAGAGGAAGACAGCGCTCGAGAACAGCATCGGCCCAGATCCCTTTTCGGTCGTTCTATGCGTGGATCGTCGTTAGGATCATACCACGATCCGTATGAAAAAACAAGCGCCGCCCTGCTGCGCGGACCTTTCGCCCCGGATAGAGGCGCGACACAGCGCAAGAGGACCGAGGAGCCGCCTCCTCAGTCCTCTTGCTTAAAAGCCAGCGCTGTTCTATCCCTGTTCGCTGACGTAGATGCTCATGCGGCTCTGGATGATCCGGGCCGTTTCCTCCGCGCTGCGCTGGCCGGCCAGGAAAGGCCCCATCTCCTCCTTCACGATGGCAAGGGCCGTATCGTCATAGAGGGTGGTGTGCTCCACCTGGTCCAGGAGCTCGCGGAACTGCCGGATCTCCGTCTCCGTGATGGGGCTGCGCAGGCCGTCGTAGAAAAGGTCCCGTTCCGCGTCCGGGTCGATCTGCCGCGCCTCGTCCAGCCGCTGCTCCAGCAGCGGGCGGAAGTTGGGGATGCCGCTGTCCGCGTTCAGCAGACAAAAGCGCAGGAACTGCCAGCAGAGCTCCGGATGGGCGCCGTCCTTCAGGACTCCGATCGGATAGTCGGTCCTGAAGTCCGTACCGCAGCCGCCGTCGGGGGTGGGCCAGCCGATGACGGAGACCGGCAGCCCGATGCGGCGCGTCTGCTGGGCCAGTTCAGTGACCGTGCCCACCATGCACAGTTCCGTGACCAGATAGCCCTCCGCCATCAGGTTCGAGCCGAAGACCATGTTGTTGGGGTCCTCCGGCGTCTCATGCACGTCCCGGCAGGCTTCCAGGATCCGCACGAAGTCTGCGTTGTCAAAGTCGCAGGTGCCGGCACCCCAGTCGATGGCCTGGCGCAGATAGCGGCTGACGCTCATATGCAGGAAGTAGTCCCGGGTCAGGTTGTAGATGACCATCCGCCCCTCCGGGGTCTCCAGGTCGTTGCGGTAGTAGTCGCGTACCATGCGCTTCTG
>JAFZOC010000262.1 GCA_017550765.1 Oscillospiraceae bacterium | reverse complement strand
TCCCGCCGCCCTTTATCCAGGGCGCTCCCTCGGGAGAGCCTTTTGCTCAAAAATTGACTCGGACCGATCGCAAAAAAGCGCTCTATTGGAGGCTGCACAGCCTTTTCTCTTCAGCCTGGGATAATTTTTCGAGAAAGGGCGGTGCCAGCACCCACGCAGAGGGAAGATCCACAAAAAGGAGCGCAAGAGGTCTGCATGATCTGGACCGTCTCCCGCTCGCCTCCGTTTGGAGGCAAGAAGCACCCGGTCGTATGGTCCCCGGCATCCAAGCGCAAAACAGGATCGCTGTCTGAGTAAAAGCAGCGATCCTATTGTTTTTTCTTCTCGGGAGTTGTATCATCGATCTACAGATCAGGCTCTTGGAGGCATTCGATGGACTACAGAAAGATCGACATCGCCGAGATCGGCTCCCTATGGGAACTGCAAATGCGCTACAAGGCGGAGATCGGAGAAGACGCGCCGGGTGAAGCGGAGAAAGAGCGTCTCGCCGACGCGATCGAGCACGGGCAGATCTTCTTCTATGGCGCCTGGAACGAGGGCAGCCTGATCGCCTGCTGCTCTGTGACCGTGGGCTTCTCCACCTTCGACTATCTGCCCAGCGGGGTGTTCGAGGACTTCTACATCCTCCCCGCCTATCGGCATCAGGGCGTCGCGCGGCGCCTGGTGCAGTTTGCTTACCGCGAGAGCGGCGTCTCCTCCCTGACGGTCGGCTGCGCAGACTGCGACGCAGAGATGTATCAGTCGCTGGGCTTCACGATCCCGCTGGGAAATATGCTGGCGTTCGGATGACGGCCGCGAGCGATGACGCCTAAACAGCATGTATCCATGATAAGGTAGCCGTGCTTCTCTTTTTGTGTTTTGATGAACTTTAGGACGTAGCCCTGTGCTGTCAGGGCTCGCTTTATCGATCGGAGGTGAACTGTTACGGGCACGTCATACGCAAGCATCCATGTACGATCCGAGGAGCCTGTCGCCTTTGCCCCGTATCGGTTTGGATCCTGGTCTCTAGGCTGGCAGACCATGGTCCCGACCGGGCCAGGCGACGACATCCTTTCCGATCCGTCCTCATCGGTAAAAGTAGCCAGAAAGCTATCAAAAGCGCTGCAGAAGGTCGTCCTTTGGTTTTTCCTGTTCGATGAGAACGAGGCCAGCTTTGCTTTGTTCTCCGACGGGAAACAGGCTGCCGTGTATAACTTTGACCACAATTACACGCCTGATAAAGGCCTCTCCAAGGTCCCGGCGCTGATCGGTCTGGAAGAGAGCTACCGCAAACGCCTTGCCAAGATCGTCGCCTGCACCGATGCCGAGCTCCAGACACAGCTTTTAGAGGAGTATTTTGGCGTAAAGCTGCTCCTGCTCCCCGAGATGCTGGAAGAAGATCCCAACTGCGCTGTCTGCAGCAGACGCAGCGCCCTGTTCGATCGGTACGATGCCGAAAATCGGGTCCCGACCGGGAAGAAGGCCCCGATCCAGGTCAAGCAGGTGTTTGAGTTGGAAGGCGTCGTCTCGGATGCAGACTGGGATCAAAAATACCATCAAGCGGGAGGCTATCTTTGGGTCTTCCGAAAGCACTATTGGCTTTACGCGCCGGAAAAAGCTACAGGCATAGAACAAAGGCCTGTATGTTTTCGGGCGGGAAAACTGTCCTTTATCTCGGATGAAGAAATGCTCCGGGATGGCGCAGACAGGCGATATAACGAAACTCGCCAGAAGGACCCGCTGTTTGAGCAGCTGTATTCCCCATCCATGATCCAGTTTTCGGAAAGTGCTCCGGAGCCCTATTCCGGCAGAACGGTCAAGCTCCCCCGCACTTTTTACGGTCTCGGTTTTGATAAGGTAGGGCGCTTCTTCGTGTTCAACGAAGCGAATTGCTTTGCTTTGATAGATGAAAACGGAAAAATGCTCGCGAAACAGCATGTAAAAGGTGATATCATCGACCATGACGGAGATCACCTCCTAACTTGGGAAGAAAAATGGGACACTTTTGACTTGAACGGCATGAGCATTCTGAAAAGGCTGTATGGCATCATTCGAATTTACCAGGTGTATGACAAATGATCCCGTATACCTCACGGGCCTTTTTCTTTCAGGCAGGTCGAGCAACACAGTCCGAAGCAAGCCGGCATACCTCGCTGCCCTTTCGTACTCCCCCGCCAAATTCTTTCATGACTTTTAGAACGATAAAAAGAAGGACAGGCTTTGACCTGTCCTTCTTTCGCGTTTATGGGCATCGTTCAGATCCCGGACGCTCCCTCTGTCGCGGGTCACTCGGCCTCAGCCGCGGTCCCCCTGTCGCTGTGCGCAAGCTCCCGGCGCTTTTGGAACAGGAGCTCGGCGTAGAGCGCGGCCGTCGGGATGAGCAGCAGCGCCCCCAGGGGCAGGAGCGCGTCCAGCTGGGGGCAGAGCGCCCGCCGCAGGATCCAGGCCGCGAGGTGGCCTGGGCGGCGTCCACCGCAGCACAGGCCGCGGGTCCGGATCCGGTCGGTCGGACCGGATCTGCATCGGAGGTGCAGTGGCCCTTTCCGCATCTCCGGCGGATAACGGCTGTTTTCGCGCGGGAAGCGCTGGAACGGACCGGAAGCTCCCTGCGGATCCCTTCTTGGGACCCGGACTTGCGCTCCGGGTCCCGTTCTTATGCTGCCGGATCTGGATCAGTGCCGACCGCCGGGGCCGCCGCCGAAGCCTCCCTGACCGCCGGGGCCTCCGCCCATGCCGCCGGGGCCGCCGAAGCCGCCCATGAACTGGTTGGGGATCGTGGTGACCTGCTGGCCGTTGACGATGACCGTGCCGCCGGTGAAGGTCGCGGTCCCGTCGTAGTCGATGCTGGAGTTGCCGCTGATGCTGATCGTGCCGCCG
>JAFZOC010000261.1 GCA_017550765.1 Oscillospiraceae bacterium | reverse complement strand
CGCCGCGCCCGCCGCGCGGGGCGGGAGGTCCCCGTCTATCTCCCCATAGAGGGCGAAGGCTTCTGGCTCTGCGCCTGCGGCCATCCCGCCCGCGCCGGGCAGGACTGCCCCTTCTGCGGCGAGAGCTTTGAGATGGTCCAGTCCGAGCTCTCCCAGAAGGTCCTGGAGGCCGCCCAGCAGCGCGCCGTGAAGGCCCGGGCCGCCCAGCGGGCCGCCGCCCTGGGCAAGCGCCGGGACGCGCTGGTCGCCGCCCGGGAGCAGGCGGAGATCCGCCGCAAGGACGGGCTCTATGACCAGGCCATGACCGAAATCCAGCGGGACACGATCGAGTCTCTGACCGGCGCGATCGGCTCTTTCCGGTCGATCCCCGGCTGGAAGGACGCGGACGAGCAGCTGGCGCGCTGCCAGGCGCGGATCGACGAGCTCAAGGCCAAGGCCGAGGAGGAGCGTCAGGAGGCCGAGCGCAAGGCCGCGGAGGAGGCCCAGGCGAAAAAGAACAGGAAGCTCACGATCGTCATCGCCGCAGCCGTGGCAGCCTGTATCGCCCTCGCTCTGCTCATATCCAACTTCGTCGTGAAGCCCGTCAAGTACAACAAGGCGGCGGGCATGCTGGAGGAAGGCCGGTACGCGGAAGCGGTCGCCGCCTTCGACGCCATGGGGACGTACCGCGACGCCCGTGCGAGATGCGCCGAAGCGATGAACGGCCTCCGCCGGCAGTACAGGCAGCAGGGCGACCAGTATCTCGCCCAGGGTGATGAGGTCCAGGCCGCGATCTGCTATCTGAGAGCCGGCGAGCGTCTGCTCTCCCGTCGGGCGTATGACTTCGAGAGCAAACTGGCCGTGACCCATGGCACCTCCGCCGCCGTTTCCCGGGACGGCATGTTCTACTACGCCTCCAACTACAAGTCGAGGGACCGTTCTGCCGTCGCCGGGATCGCTTCGATCTCTGTCCTGGATATGCGATATGGGATCGCCGGGATCGGTGAAGACGGCAAGATCCTGATCGAGGATCCGTTCGGCCTGCTGGGCATGGGCACAGGGAACGAAAAGCTCCAGAGAGCCCTGGACTGGTCGAAGGTCCGGCAGATGACCTGCCGTTACGGAGAGCTCGTCGCGCTGTCCGAAGACGGCACGCTCCGTGGCATCTTCAGTGACGATGCAGAGGCGCTCATCCAACCGCCCACAAACGTCTCCTGGCTCATCGGGTCGCGGCATGACGCTGTTTGGACCCTGGACAGTTCTGACGATCTGTGCTGGACTGCCTACGTGAAAGGGACGCGCTGCAACTTCGACCTGTCTTCCTTCACGTCGTTGAAACGCTTCGAGTTCCTCTCGAGCGGCATCGTCGGGATCACCAGCGACGGACAGCTGGTACACAGCGTCGACTCTACGAAGCGCGCTTCCTTCCGTTGGCCTTTCAGCGACGACGAAAAGGCCGTCGATCTGGCTGTCAGCGGTTCGTGGGTCTTCGTCCTGCGGGAGGACGGGACCGTGACGCCAGGCTATTGCGGGAAGATCGCCGCCGAGGACGCCTCCAAGTTTGCGGGCTGGACCAAGCCGATCGAGACGCAGACCTCTTCCTGGAGAAAGATCCTGTACGTCCGGCAGGTGTACGGCGGTGTGATAGGCGTCGATATCGACGGTGTCGTACATTTTGTCAGCACCGAGAACACCAGAGCGCCTGACGGCGTCCTCACCCAGCACATCGAGCCGGGCGTGTCAGCGCTCATGGGACAGTCGACCGGCATCGTGTATTCCGCAGGCTATCTGTACACGTACGATCACCGCGAAGCGCTGAACGTGATCGTCCTCTGTGAAGACGGTACGCTCCGCTCTCTGGGGACGGGCAAATACATCACATTGGAAGGCAAGTATCCCAACTATACCCCAAAGATCCACCTCGACGGGAATTACGACAATGTGAGCAACTGGAAACTGTGGTGAGCTTTCGCCCCGGGCAGCCGGGCGGTCGGATATCCCGACCCCTTGCGTACGCCAAGGCACGCGCAGCCCGCCCCCGCCCTTTCGGGCCGGGAGCGAACGTACCGACATAAAATAGACGCCCCCCTGGGGGCGTCTTTTTCATGCCGTTTTTCGTGTCGTCTCGTGTGTGGACCGCTCGCTCACCTGTTGGAGAAGTAGGCCTCCGCGGCGTG
>JAFZOC010000026.1 GCA_017550765.1 Oscillospiraceae bacterium | reverse complement strand
CGCCGCCAAAACCGACTATTGAAGAGACGGCTGGCCGCGCCGCGGACAGCCTTCTCTTCGTTTCTCGTTCCTCGTTCCCGGGAGCAGGGACCGGGCGCGGCAGCAGCAGGTCCGCCGCCCCGAAAACGGGGATCTGCGAGCGAAAAACTCACTTGTACCTCTGCTTGGGCTTGTAGAACTCGAAGATCACGGTGTCCCGGCCCTTCTCGTTCCGGGGCTCGTGGGAGGTCCAGCCCACCTTCATGGCGCCCAGCCACTCGGCGAAGCGCACGGGCAGGGGCCGCGGCCCGATCTTGTAGGCGATGAACTGGGGCCTGGCCAGGAAGTTCAACATGCAGCGGCTGAGGACGAAGCCCTGGACCTTGCTGAGCCCGTCATCCACGAAGTCCTGGGTGGGGGCGGACAGCTGGCCCCGGAGCAGATCCTTCCCGTGGCGGCGGAACCAGGCCACGATCGAGGGATCGAAGCTCTCCACGCACACCTCGCCCCGGTAGTTCTCCAGCAGGGCGTAGGTCTTCTCGCAGAGCTCCTTGTTGCGGCGGCCGGACTTCAGCTCCACGATCAGGGGCGTCCTGCCGTGGACCACGTCCAGCACCTGGGAGAACAGCGGGATCTTGTGGGCCGTGCCGCAGAGGCCCAGGGTCTGCAGCTCCTCGAAGCTCCACTCGTCCACCCGGTCCAGCACGCCGCAGACGCGCTCCAGGTCGTTGTCATGGAAGACCACCACCTGGCCGTCCCGGGTCAGCTGCACGTCCAGCTCCATGCCGTAGCCGGCCTCGGCGGCCAGACGGAAGGCCTCCAGGGAGTTCTCCGGCACGGACTTGTCCCGGGAATGCAGGCCCCGATGGGCGATGTTGGCCCCGTTGAAGGGGGCGCGCTGCCGCTTGGTGGAGGAGCCGGGCGCCAGCAGCCAGATCGGCAGCGCCACGGCCGCCGCCGCGCCCAGACACAGGAGCAGCTTGCCCTTGGCGTCCGGCTGCTGGAGCGCCGCCTTCAGCGGGCAGGTCGCGTTCTTCATTTGGAAAGGCGCTCGTTTCTTCATAGAGATGTCCTCCCCTGTTAGGATCGTTTATCATCCACATCATACCACTTGTGTACACCTGCAGTCAATGTGCGATCGGGCCTGCAGTGTCAAAAAGAGGGGCGCGGGCCGGGAAGACAGCTTTGGGGGACTATGGAAAAAAGGAAGGGAGATGGCGGCGAGGGGGACAGGACAAGGGCGAAAAAACACCGGAGCGCATTTTGCGCTCCGGTGAGGGCCGGTCGGTGGGCCGACCGCGGATCCGGGATGGAGCCGGGAAGACGGATCAGTCGTCCGCGCCCAGGGCCTCCAGACCGGTGACGTTGGCGACCTTGCCGGACTTGATGTTCTTGACGAGGCCGGTGAAGACGGTGCAGCTCAGGAGGGTCAGGATGCAGGCGTAGACCGGCAGGGCGCGCCAGGCGTTGGCGGCGCGGAGCACCAGGCCCAGGAGGATCGGGGTGACGGTCTGGGCGGACATGCTGGCGGCGTAGTAGTAGCCGGTGAACTTGCCGATCTTCTTGGCGGAGCAGAGCTCGACCACCATGGGGAAGGAGCAGTTGTGCACCAGGGCCATGCCGAAGCCCTTGAGCACCCAGACGGCGTAGAGCAGCACAGGGAAGCTGAACTCGCCGTGGGTGGCGTTCTCTGCGACGACGTCGGTGGGGCGCACGAAGCACATCACGACCAGGCCCACGAAGGTGATCATCAGGCCCGTGGCGATGGTCCACTTGCGGCCGATCTTCTCGGCGATGCCGCCGGCGATGTCGAAGCCGATCACCGAGGCCACGCCGCCCAGGATCGTGAGGATCATGGTGGCGCTGGAGACGGACTTCAGGTAGTAGATGACATAGTTGCCGATGTAGGTGCCCAGGGCGTTGTCGGACATGAACCAGAGGAACTCCGCCCCCAGGATCGCCAGCAGCATGTTGCGGTTGGCAGTGGACATGGGCTTGTCGTCGTCAATGGGG
>JAFZOC010000260.1 GCA_017550765.1 Oscillospiraceae bacterium | reverse complement strand
CTCAAGGAGTGCGCCAAATACGGCAACGAGGACATGGTCTTCGAATTTGCCTCCACCTCGAAGGTCACCTTCCCCGGTGCCGGCATTTCCTGCATGGCCTGCTCGGAAGCCAACCAGGCTTACCTGCAGAAGCTCATCGGCGTGCAGATCATCTCCTACGACAAGGTCAACCAGCTCCGCCACGTCCGCTATCTGAAGGACAAGGCCGGTGTCCTGGCCCTGATGCAGCGCCATGCGGCCATCCTGGGGCCCAAGTTCCGCTGCGTGCTGGACACCCTGGAGCGGGAGATCGCGCCGCTGGGCATCGCCCGCTGGGAGAGCCCCAAGGGCGGCTACTTCGTCAGCGTCAACACCATGCCCGGCATCGCCAAGGCCACCTGGAAGCTCTGCAAGGAGGCGGGCCTGACCCTGACCGGCGCAGGCGCCACCTTCCCCTACGGGAAAGATCCTCTGGACAGCAACATGCGCGTGGCTCCCTCTCTGCCGCCCATCGAGCAGCTGGAGAAGGCCATGGAGATCTACTGCGTCAGCATGCGCCTGGCCGCCCTGGAGAAGCTCCTGGCGGCGTGAGCGCGCATCGCGCGGCGGGCCGGGTGCACCGGACATGACAAAAGCACAGGGACGGTCGGATGACCGTCCCTGTGCCGTTTTTTCGATGTCGCCGGCTGCGACGCCCGCTCAGCGATCCTCCAAGCCCAGGAAGGGATAGAGCAGCATGGCCAGGATCGCGTCGGCGGGGAGATCCCGGTAGATCTCCAGCAGGGCGTAGGGCTCCCCCGCGTCCTCTGGGAACGGGGGCATCTCCTCCCGGCGACCCTCGCGAGCCCACCACCCCACATGGCGGTGCTCATAGACGAAGATGTCACGCACATCGCCGCGCTCCACCTGGAGCGAGCCGTTCTCCATCTGGATCGTATGGACCGCGGGCTGCCGGACGAAGACACGCAGGAGCGTCTGCATGCTAACGTTATCGCGCACCTCGCGCGCCGCCGCGCCGGGAGCCGGGGGCTTTCCCTGTTCGTACTGGCAGAGGAGCTCCCGACCCATGGCGCTCATGCTGACGCTGGTATAGCGATAGGGGTAGATGCCGATCCTGGCGAGCTCCTGTCCGCGCAGGAAGAACCGATGCTCCGTATAGCCCTGCTGCTCCAGTCGGCTGATGGAAAGCCTCGTATCGTTCGCGCGGATCCTGGTCCCATCGGGCAGCAGCAGCGACCCGGGGCCCTCAGCGCTGGGGACGCTCTTCTCCTTGGCCCGGCGGAGCGTATCGAACGGCACGGAGATCCCCCGGCTCTTCAGATGCTGCAGCACGCTCAGTTCGGTCTTCGCGCTCGCCGGCAGGGAGATCTCCTCTGTCGACTCCCCTCTGGGCCCCCAGCTCCGGATCCGGACCCGCTGCTCCTGCGGGTACCAGCTCGCCGTCTCGCCCAGATGCATGCGCTTCCCGCCGGCCATCCCCTGGACGCTCTGGCTCCAGAGCAGGATCGTTCTGTCCTCCATATCCGCCCCTCCTGTCTGCGTATCTTTCGCCGTGTATCCTTCGATCAGCGCTCGTCCTGCTCTCCCCGCTCCGCCAGATGCAGCAACTCCGGGGCGATGTGGCAGTAGCCGCCGGGGTCCTTGTCCAGATACTTCTGGTGGTAGCCCTCCGCGGGATAGAAGTTTTCCAGCGGCCCGACCTCCACCAGCAGCGGCGCCTTGTATTTGGCCTGCTCCCGGGCATACCGGGCGCGGATCTCCTCGAGCTGCCCGGGCTCGGAGTAGTAGATCCCGGTGCGGTACTGGATCCCCATGTCGCCCCCCTGCCGGTGGTAGGCGGTGGGGTCCACGGTGAGGAAATACCAGTCCAGCAGCTGCGTCAGGCTGACCGTCGCCGGGTCGTAGACGATGCGCACGGTCTCGGCGTGGCCGGAACTGCGGCAGACCTCCTGATAGCTGGGGCTCTCGGTGGGTCCGTTGGCATAGCCCACCTCCGTCTCCAGCACGCCCTCGAACTGGTCGAAGAACTTCTGGGTCCCCCAGAAGCAGCCCCCCGCCAGATAGATCGTCTTCTGCATACGCTCGCCTCCTTGTGTCGTCTCGCCCCCAGTGTAGCACAGACGCTGCGCCTGCGCAAGAGGCCGTCTCCGCGCCGTCTCCTCTCCTGCGCTGCTGTACGCCGCCCCTTGCCGGCGCGCCCCCGCGCCCCTGCGCATCCTCGCGCAAGGCAGACGAATGACACACCGTGACCAGCTCAACGCCCGCGCCCCAGCACATCCTCGCGCCCTCCCCTGTCATGGCGAGCCAGTGACCGCGTCACTGGCGTGGCCATCCGTCTCCCCCCGCATCCCCGCCCTCTCGCCGCCGCACGAGCCCCCTCCCCGGCGCGCCTCTCCGGTCCCTCCCCCCGGCGCGAGAGCGCCGGGGGCTTGCCTTTCTCCCGGCCCTGCGGTAGAATAGGGAAAAACTATTGAGAGGAGGGCCGCCTGTGACTACGACCTGCCATGAGATCCTGCCGGAGCGACTGCCCTATTACGACGCTCTCCTGGACGGCCTGCCCGACGGGCAACTGCGCGTGGCGCGCATCGTCCGGGGCGTAGCCTGGACCGCCGCCGTGCTGGAGAACGGCCAGACCGGCGTCGCCATGCACACTCTGGGCGAGAGCCGCCCGCCGCTCTATGAGACGCTGGAGGGCCTCCCCGTCCGGGAGGCCGCCCGGGCCGTGCTCTCCTGGAACTTTGAGGAGGCCAGCGCCGGCATGGCCGCGGTCAACGCCTGCTACAACACCGAGGCGCGGATCGAGGCGCTGGGCGCCCGCTATACGGACAGCGCCCTGGAGGGCGTGGAGCTGCGGGGCAAGCGTCTGGCCTTCGTGGGGCACCTGATCCACCACGGCGGCATCACCGAGGCCCTGGCCGCCCAGGCGAAGGACTATGTCATCCTGGAGCGGGAGCCCAAGGAGGGCGACTACCCGGACAGCGCCTGCGAATATCTGCTGCCCAAGTGCGACGTGGCCGTGATCACGGGCAGCGCCTGGGTGAACAAGACCATGCCCCGGCTCCTGGAGCTCTGCCGGGACGCCGAGGTCGTCCTCACCGGGCCCACGGTCCCCCTGTGCCCGGCGCTGCTGGAGCTGGGCGTCCGCCGGCTCAACGGCTGCGTCATCACGGACCCGGAGGCGATGCTGCCGGCCATCCAGAAGGAGCGCCGCTCGGTGAACGCCTTCTGCCGCCACTTCACGCTGGGGAGATGAGCATGGAGATCCTCAACACTTGCTGCACGCTGCTGTTCGCGGCGCTGGCCGTCTATCTCCTGGCATCGACCGCCACGCGCCGGGAGCGATCCACGGCCCTCGCCGCCGCCACGGAGATCGACCCGCCGCCCAGTCTGCCCTTCCGGCTCACGCTCTGGGCGCTGATCCTGCTCTTCTCGCTGCTCAGGATCTACCGCTTCGGCAGCGTCCCCTGCGGCTTCAACCAGGACGGCGCCATGGCCGCGGTGGACGCCCTGGCCCTGGCCCGGTACGGCACCGACCGCTTCGGGACCTGGCTCCCGGCCCACTTCACCGCCTGGGGCTACGGCCAGATGAGCGTCCTGCTGAGCTATTGCATGGTGCCCTTCTTCTGGCTCTTCGGCATGGACGCCGTGACGGCGCGGCTGCCCATGCTGCTGTGGAGCTTCGGCGGCATGGCGGCGGCCTATGGGCTGCTGCGGGGCCTCGTCTCCCGGCGGGCGGCCCTCATGGGCCTGCTGTTCCTGGCGATCTGCCCCTGGCACTTCATGCAGAGCCGCTGGGCCCTGGACTGCAACCTCTTCCCCCACTGTTTCCTGATCGGGCTGGCGCTGCTGTGGCACAGCACACGGCGGCCCGCCGCGCTGGGCTGGTCCATGGTCTTCTTCGCCCTGTGCATGTACAGCTACGGCGTGGCCTTCATCCCGGTGCCGCTGTTCCTGCTGGGCGCCTGCGCTCTGCTGCGCCGCGGCCGCTGGATCCGCGGCGGGCAGGTCTTCCTCTGCATGCTCATCTACTTCGGCCTCTCCTGGCCGATCTACGGCACCATGCTGATCAACGCCCTGGGCTGGGAGACGGTGGAGCTGCC
Organism: Oscillospiraceae bacterium; assembly: GCA_017550765.1. The sequence continues at coordinate 8,690 of JAFZOC010000260.1, read as the reverse complement.
CTTCGTCACCCTGCCCTTCTTCCCCCAGAGCGTCCGCTCGGGAGACCTGATCTTCTTCTCGCCACAGCCATGGAAACAGCTGCGCGTCAACGCTCTAGCGCTCTGGAACGCGGGCTTTTACCAGGGGCCGGACCTGCCCTGGAACGCGATCGACGGCTTCGGGACGGTCTATCGCTGCACCTGGCCGCTGGGCCTGCTGGGCCTGACGCTGATCTCCCTGCGCTCCCTCCGCGCCAGCCAGCCCCGTCAGCGGCTGGGCTACCGGCTGCTGCTGCTGTTCTGGGTCTGCGCGCTGGTGACGGGGCTCTGCGTCGACCGGGTGAACGTCAACCGCATCAACATCCTCTTCTACGCCAACATCCTGGCCATCGTCATCGGCGCCCACGCGCTGGTCCAGCACCGCGCCTGGACCGGCTGGCCGCTGCTGGCGAGCTCCCTGCTCCTGGCCGCGCTCTTCTTCCACAGTTATTTCGGCCCCTGGTCGGAGCGGATCTCGGGGCTGTTCTACCAGGACTTCCTCCAGGCGGTGAGCTGCGCCGCCGACCGGGACAGCGACCGGATCGCGATCAGCCCCGACGCGCAGTATCGGGGCAGCCGGGACGTCAGCGAGATCCTGACTCTGTTCGAGCTGGACATCGACGCTCAGTACTTCCAAGGCGAGACGGACGATCCCATCACCTACCGGGAGCGCTTCGTCTACCGGAACATCGCGCCGGAAGACTTCGCCGCGCCCCGCCGCGACACGGTCTGGGTGCAAAAGCGCGCGGATCTCCCGGAGGATCTGCCCCGGGGCTGGCAAAAGCAAGACATGGGGGACTACTGCGTCCTCTGGTATGATGGAGGCTGAGATGGAGATCTTTGAAGAAAAGGTGACGGTATCCCCCTCGGGGCTCTGCGCGGGAGATCTCTTCCGCCTGATCCAGAAGGTGTCCGGGGACCACTGCCGCCAGATCGGCTACGGCGAGACGGTGATGGCGGAGCTGGGGGTCATGTGGGTGATCGTCCGCCACGGGGTGGAGGTCCTGCGCTGGCCGGAGCCCGGGGAGGCGCTGCTGGTGCGCACCTGGCCCGGCCCCACCCGCCACGGCATGTGCCCGCGCTGGTACCGCATCGAGAGCGGGTACGGCCAGCTCCTGATCGCGGGCTGCGCGATATGGTCCGTGGTGGACCGGCAGACCCGGAAGATGGCGATCCCGGCGGAGCGGGGCGTCACGATCGAGCCCCTGACGACGGGGCTGGAGAGCCGCCGGCCCGCCGCCCCGGGGAAGCTCCCGGAGACGGAGCGCGCCGCGACCACCGTGTCCGCCGCCGTGCTGGACGAGAACGGGCACATGAACAACACCCGCTACTACGATCTGGCCGAGCGGCTGCTGGGCACCACAGGCCGCCCCCTGCGCTCGGCGGTGACGGAGTACGTGTCCGAGGCCCGGGAAGGCGACCTGCTGCAGCTGAGCTGGGGCCGGGAAGGCGGCCGCTGCTGTCTGAGCGGTCGAGTGGACAGCCCCGCCTTCCGCATGGAGCTGGTCTACGCCGACTGACCGTTCTGGGTCCTCCTCTTTGCTTCTCCAGCGCTTCCAGTCCGAAGGAAGAAAGGCGCTGGCGTCTCTGCGGGGACGCCCGCGCCTTTTCACGGGGGCTGGCAAAGATCGCCATCTCCGCTGTCTGATCCTTGTCGATCTCGTGCATTGACAGGGTCCCGGGCGCTCGGTATACTAGATATGTTTTCGACGGATCCGATCGTTTTCTGCAAGGAGCGCCATGAAAGACCAGTCTATGCGCATGACGGAGGGGCCCATCGCGAGCCAGATCCTCCGCTTCGCAGCTCCCCTCTTCCTGGGCAACCTGTTCCAACAACTGTATAACACCGCGGACGCCCTGATCGTGGGCAACATGCTGGGCAGCCGCGCCCTGGCCGCCGTCAGCGCCACGGGGACCCTGGTCTTTCTGATCATCAGCCTCTTCGTGGGCATCTCCGCCGGCTCCGGCGTGCTGATCTCCCGCTATTTCGGCGCCCAGGACCAGGAGGAACTGGAGAAGGCCATCCACACCAACGTGGCCTTCAGTCTGACGGCGGGCGTGCTGATGACCGTGATCGGCGTGCGCTTCGCCCCCACGCTGCTGCGCTGGATGTCCACGCCGGAGGACGTGATGGATCTGTCCGTCACCTATATCCGCATCTTCTTCTCCGGCAGCATGGGCCTGGTGCTCTACAACGGTCTACGGGGCATGATGCAGGCCGTGGGCGACAGCAAGGACCCTCTCAAGTACCTGATCTTCTGCTCCTGTCTGAACGTGGTGCTGGACATCATCTTCATCGGCGTCTTCCACGCCGGCGTGGGCGGGGCGGCTCTGGCCACCATCATCTCGCAGTTCCTCAGCGGCCTGCTGTGCCTGCGCAAGCTCCTGCTCACCGATGCGGAGTACCGGCTGGATCTGCGGAAGGTCCGCTTCCACTGGCCGACGCTGGAGCTCATCGTGCGCTACGGGCTCCCCTCGGGCATCCAGAACTCGGTGATCGCCATCGCCAACGTGGTGGTCCAGTCGAATATCAACGCCTTCGGCACCATGGCCGTGGCCGGCTGCGGCGCCTATTCCAAGATCGAGGGCTTCGCCTTCCTGCCCATCACCAGCTTTACCATCTCCCTGACCACCTTCGTGGGCCAGAACCTGGGCGCCCGGGAGTACGCCCGGGCCAGGCGCGGCGCCCGCTTCGGGCTCCTGTGCGCGATCGTCGCGGCGGAGACCATCGGCGCGCTGGTCTATCTCCTGGCCCCGCTGATCCTCCGCGCCTTCACCCGGGACCCGGAGGTCCTGCGCTACGGGATCGACAAGGCCCATATCTGCTCCCTGTTCTTCTGCCTCCTGGCCGCCAGCCACGGGCTCGCCGCCATCCTGCGCGGCGCGGGCAAGGCCGTGATCCCCATGATCTCCATGCTCACCTTCTGGTGCGTGATCCGGGTGAGCTTCCTGCACTTCATGGTGCCCGTCTATAACAGCATCGACACGGTCAACTGGGTCTATCCCCTGACCTGGGGGCTGAGCACCCTGTTCCTCACGGTCTACTACTGGCGCGCCGACTGGATCCACAGCTTCGAGCGGCAGAACGCATGAGCGCCCCCGCGGACGCCTTCCCGCGGCCGCGGACGTCTCCCGCGGAGGTCTTCGCCGCCTTGGCTGGTCCCCCGCCTTTTTCCCGCCCCGCGGACGCCTGCGGGGCCATACGACCATGCAAGAGCCATACGATAGAGATAGGAGGACCCTTCCATGCCCATCGTCGTCATCGGTAACGTGTTCGTAGACATCAAAGGCTTCCCCGACAGCAAATACATCCCCGCCGGGCGCAACGCCGGCTCCGTGGAGATCGTCCACGGCGGCGTGGGCCGCAACCTGGTGGAGGACATCGCCAACGTGGAGCTGCGCCCCCGCTTCGTCAGCATGGTGGACGACACCGCCCAGGGCGAAGAGGTGCTCCACAAGCTGAACAACCACAAGGTGGATACCCGCTTCGTCGCCCGGGTGCCCGACGGCATGGGCCTGTGGCTGGCCGTGTTCGACAGCACCGGCGACATCGCCTCGTCCATCTCCAAGCGCCCTCGGATGGAGGCCATGCTGGACCTGCTGGAAGAGCAGGGAGACGCCATCTTCGCCGACGCCGACAGCATCGTCATCGAGATCGACATGGAGAAGGACGTGATCAAGAAGGTCCTCCAGTACGCGGAGAAATACCACAAGAGGGTCTTCGCCGTGGTGGCGAACATGTCCATCGCCTCTCTGCGGCGGGACTTCCTCCAGAGCATCGACTGCTTCGTGTGCAACCTGCAGGAGGCCGGGATCCTCTTCGCCGCCGACTTCAACGACACGGAGCCGGAGGAGCTGGGCCGGGAGATGGTGGAGCGCCTGCAGAGCGCCAAGATCCCTTCCATGGTGGTCACCATCGGCTCCCGCGGCGCGGTCTACGCCGACATCGACGGGAACTACGGCCACTGCCCGCCCTACACCGTCCGCGTACGGGACACCACCGGCGCCGGGGACGCCTTCTGCGCCGGCGTCGCCATCGGCCTGACCTATGGCAAGACCATGGCTGAAGCCTGTGAGATCGGCTCTCGCCTGGCCTCCTCGGTCATCACCGTCTCGGAGAACACCTGCCCCCGCTTCCTGCCCCAGGAGCTGGGCCTGGACGTAGCGGTGGAGGACTGAGCCCGGCCGCAGCGCCGGCGTCGCCGTCCGCTTCCCCGTACGCCCCCTTCAGCGGCGCCGCCCCATCGAGAGGCGGCAGCGGAGGGGACCTCTCCCGCTCCTCATCATCGACAGATCCCCCTCTGCCCGCTGGGCAGAGGGGGATCTGCGCGCTGGGCAGAGGGGGATCTGCGCGCTCCGGGCGGGGAACTTTCCTCTGCCGCCCGTTGACTCCCGCCCGGAGCCGTGGTATCATATAAGGTAGCGAACAGAAGACTCCCGCCCCTCCGGGGCGATGAAAGAAGGAACGATCATGTCACGAAAGAGCGGCATTTTGATGCCCATGAGCTCTCTCCCCTCCCCCTATGGCATCGGGACCATGGGGAAGAGCGCCTACCGCTTCGTCGACTTCCTGAAGGCCGCAGGACAGAGCTATTGGCAGCTGCTGCCCCTGGGCCCCACCAGCTACGGCGACAGCCCCTATTCCTCCTTCTCCAGCTTTGCCGGCAACCCCTATTTCATCGACCTGGACCTGCTGGTGAAGGACAAGCTCCTGCGCCCGGCGGAGATCCGGGACCTGGACTGGGGCGAGGACCCGGCGCGGGCAGACTACGCCAAGATCTATGAGCGGCGCTTCCCGGTGCTGCGTCTGGCCTTCCAGCGGGGGCGGGCGCGCTATGCCGAGGAGATCTCCGCCTTCCGCCGGGAGAACGCCTCCTGGGTGGAGAACTACGCCCTGTACATGTCCGTGAAAGCCGGCTTCGGCATGGGCAGCTGGGCAGACTGGCCGGACGAGGCCATCCGTCTGCATGAGCGCGAGGCCGTGGCGGCCTATCGGGAGCGCTACGCCGAGGAGATGGAGTTCTGGGTCTTCTGCCAGTTCCTGTTCTTCCGCCAGTGGGAGGCGCTGCGCGCCTATGCCCACGAGCAGGGCATCCGCTTCATCGGCGACGTGCCCATCTATGTGGCTCTGGACTCCGCCGACGTCTGGGCCGAGCGGCAGTTCTTCCAGCTGGACCAGGACGGCGTGCCCCGGGAGGTCGCGGGCGTGCCGCCCGACGCCTTCACCGACGAGGGGCAGCTCTGGGGCAACCCGCTGTATGACTACGACGCCATGAAGGCCGACGGCTTCGGCTGGTGGATCCGCCGCATCGAGGGCGCCGCCCGCCTCTATGATGTGATCCGCATCGACCACTTCCGGGGCTTCGAGAGCTACTGGGCCGTGCCCTTCGGCGACAAGACCGCCAAGCGCGGCCACTGGAAGCCCGGCCCGGGCATGGATCTGGTGGGGGTGCTCACCTCCTGGTTCCATGACCTGGACTTCATCGCCGAGGACCTGGGCTACACCACGCCGGAGGTCGCCAAGCTCCTGAAGGACTCCGGCCTGCCCGGCATGAAGATCCTGGAGTTCGGCTTCGACCCCCACGGCGACGCCGACTACATGCCCCACAACTGCGTGGGCCACAGCGTCTGCTATGTGGGCACCCACGACAACGAGGTGATCCGGGGCTGGGTCCGCCACATCGACCGGGACACCTACCGCTTCGCCAAAGAGTACATGCACATCTCGAAGGACGAGAGCTGGTGCCAGGCCATGCTCCGCACGGGCATGGGCACCGCCTCCGAGCTCTTCGTCATGCAGATGCAGGACATCCTGGAGCTGGACGAGGACAGCCGCATGAACTGCCCCGGCATCCTGGGCGGCAACTGGCAGTGGCGCATGCTCCCCGGAGCAGCCGATGCGAAACTGGCGCGCCGTTTGCACAAGCTCACCGAGACCTACCGCAGGCTCTGATCGGCAAGCCCACAGGCCCGTCGCATCGGCCGACGAAGAGAGCGTCCCCCGGACCGGGATCGGTCCGGGGGACGCTCTCTTTCCATCGGGGAGCTCTCTTTCCATCGCGCTCCCGCCTTCGCAGATGACAGGAGACTGCCCGCCGAAGATCTTTCGGCGGGCAGTCTCTCGTATGTCGCGGCGTTCCCTGCGCGCTAGTCGTAGTTGCGGTCCCAGTATTGGGGGTCGTTCCAGTACAGGGCGCAGTTCTTGTCGAAGTTGCCGTAGTCGAATTGCTGGCAGAGCAGTTCATAGCGGGGGTCGGGCCAGCCCTTGCTCTGGTTGTACCAGCGCCAGCCGCCGCCCACACCGCTGTCGGAGTCCACGTTGATCTTCGTATCCGGCAGGACCTCGCGCAGGTGCTCCACATAGTCTGCAGGGATGTCGGTATACAGGCCGATCCACAGCCGCTCCAGCTCCGTCAGCTCCTCCAGGACCTCGTAGCCTGTCACCTGGCCCAGGCAGCAGATGTTCAGATGTCTGAGATGGGGCATCCCGGACAGGAAGCTCAGATCCAGCGGATGGTCGTAGACGCTGCGGCTGCACATCTCCAGATACTCCATGTTGTGGCAATTCTCCAGACAGGCAAGGCCGTCGCCGTCAAAGCCGCCGATGGCGATCACCGCCACCTCCAGGTCCGGCATGCAGCCCAGGAAGCTCCAGTCGTGCAGCTCCGGCTGATGGCCCATGTCCAGGAGCTTGACTTTGGTGCAGTACTGCAGCGGCTCGCTGTGCATCTCCACATGGAAGCCGCCGTCGGATGCGATGATGCGCTCCACATCCGTGCGCACGCTGAGCTTGTCGTCCCGCCCGAACCAGATCCGCCACACCACCTCGACCTGGGGGTAGTCCTCCCGGATCTGGGCCATGACCTCGTCCGGGACCTCGCAGAAGTCCATGTCCAGGTAGCGCAGGTGTCTCATGCAGGGCAGGATCGCCCGCACAGCGTCGCCGTTGTCGTCCATCTTCCGGTGGTCCAGGTCCATCTCCTCGTCCTGGAGACAGAAGTCCTTGCCGCAGAAGCGGAAGCGATAGTAGAACTCCGCCCGGGGCGCGGCCTCCATCAGCAGGCGGACGTCCGCCCAGCTCAGGCGCTCCGGCACAGGCTCCGGCTCCCCGGTCTCTCCCTCTTCCGGCGGGGCCTCTGTCGCAGCAGGCGCGGGGAGGTTCTCCTCCGCTCCCGCATCTTCGCTCTCCGCGGCGGCGGCCTCCTGCGCCGCCCTCACCGCGGCGGAGCGGGCGTTGTCCGCGCCCAGCTCCACCGTCTGCAGGTCCGGCATCTGCCGCAGCAGCTCCGCGATCCGCTCCACGTCCTCATGCTCGATCCAACTCAGGTCCAGCTCCGTCTCCCCGTAGCCATGGATGCTCCCGTCCGGGAAGCCCAGGAAGGGGGGCTTGGTAGGCTCGGGCGTGGGCTCGGGGGTGGGCGCTGCTGTGGGCTCCGGCTCGGAGGCAGGCGCCTCGGCGTCGGCGCCGGCGCCCTCCTCTGCAGGAGCAACGGTGACCTGCGGAAGGGGCGGGATCTCGGCGCAGGCCGGGAGCAGCAGGCCGCAGAGCAGCGCCAGGACCATGATAACTGTCAGCTTTTTCATCGTTCTCGCTCCCAAACACGGATCGTCTGGTCACTTTGGGCCAGCTCGAGAGACGCAACAGGGTGGACGCGCAAAGAAAAGGCCCCGTGTTCGGGGTCTTCTCCTCGTGTTCGTGGCAAAGAGCCGCTCAGCAGAGCTGGCTGCCGGCGGGGACGCTGTCGTCCAGCATCAGCAGGTGCAGCTCCTCCTTGCCGTCCACCTCGCGGACGGCGGAGAGCAGCATGCCGCAGGACTCCAGGCCCATCATCTTCCGCGGCGGCAGGTTCAGGATCGCCACCACGGTCTTGCCCAGGAGCTGCTCGGGCTCGTAGAACTCATGGATGCCGGAGAGGATCTGCCGCGGCGTGCCGGAGCCGTCGTCCAGCTCGAAGCGCAGCAGCTTCTTGGACTTCTTCACGGCCTCGCACCTGAGCACCTTGCACACCCGCATGTCGCATTTGGCGAAGTCGTCGATGCTCACGTCCGGCTGCACGGGCACCTGCTTGACCTGGGGCCCCTTGGCCTTCTTCTCGGCCTCCTCCAGCTCGGCGAGCATCTTGACCGCGTCGATGCGCGGGAACAGGGTCTCGCCCTTGCGGACGGCCACCTCCGCGGGCAGCACGCCGTATCTGCAGGCGGCGTCCCAGCTCCGGGCCGCCTCGTCCGCGCCGATCTGCTCGAAGGCCTTGGCGCAGCTGGCGGGCATGAAGGGCGTCAGCAGGGTCAGGCTGACCCGCAGGGCCTCCAGCAAGTTGTACATCACGGCGGCCAGACGGGGCTTCTTCGCCTCGTCCCTGGCCAGGACCCAGGGCATGGTCTCGTCGATGTACTTGTTGGCCCGCTGGATGAGCCGGAAGACCTCCTCCAGCGCCAGGTGCAGCTGGTACTTGTCCATCTGCGCGGCGTAGCGCTCGGGTGTGGCGCGCAGCAGGCCGATCAGCTCCTCATCGACGGGCTCCGCCTCCCGCTCGCCGATCAGCCTCCCGCCGAAGTACTTCTCCACCATGGCGGTGGTGCGGGAGACCAGGTTGCCCAGGTCGTTGGCCAGGTCGGTGTTGATGGTGGAGATCAGCAGCTCGTTGGTGAAGTTGCCGTCGGAGCCGAAGGGG
>JAFZOC010000259.1 GCA_017550765.1 Oscillospiraceae bacterium | reverse complement strand
CGGGCCCTTTTCCTTCGTGGCGAACATCGTGCCGACCTGCGAGCGCAGGCCCTTGCCGAGGTCCTCCAGCGAGGCGCCGACGAGCAGGCCGCCCTCGGAGAAGGCGCTCTGCGTACGGCCGTAGACGATCTGCAGGAACAGCTCGCGCATGGCCGTGTTGATCGCGTCGCACACCAGGTCGGTGTTCAGCGCTTCCAGCAGCGTCTTGCCGATCAGGATCTCCGAGGCCATGGCCGCGGAGTGGGTCATGCCGGAGCAGCCGATCGTCTCGATCAGCGCCTCCTGGATGATGCCGTCCTTGACGTTGAGCGTCAGCTTGCAGGCGCCCTGCTGCGGCGCGCACCAGCCGATGCCGTGGGTAAAGCCGGAGACGTCTCCGATCTCCTTGACCTGCACCCACTTCCCCTCCTCGGGGATCGGGGCAGGACCGTGGTATGCGCCCTTGGCGACCGGGCACATATGGGTGACTTCTGCGGTGTAGATCATAAGCCATTCCTCCAGATCAAATATCAAAAAAGCTGAGAGCCTCACGCGGAGCAGGACCCATCAGCCGTTTTCCCGGCGGTCCGCCTCTATGGGAGGGGCCCGTCCTCCCATGACAGGAGAGGATCTCGCCCCCTGCGATCATGATAACAGACAAAGGCCCTCCGCGCAAGCTTTTTCTCCCGCGCCCGCGCATTTCCGCGCCTGCCGGGAGGGCGGCGCCGGCGCGCCGGCGCGCCGGAAAGACCGCTGGGGCTCGCAAGAGCGTCCGCGCCCTCGCGGCGTCCCCGACCGTATTTTTCGTCCGGCGCGCCGTTCGGGCGGACCGTCCCCGCAAATAGCGCCGTGTCGTCCTGTTTGGGGTGGCGTGCGCGGGCGGGATGTGGTATGATGCTCTCAGCGAGATCGCAGAGAGGTGGTGCGCGCGATGTACGCGATCGTCCCGGTCCTTTTGGCAGCTCTGGTCACAGCGGCCGTCCTGTGCGGCTACACGACGCTCCGGCTCCCGGTCCGGCCCCGGGCGGAGGAACTGCGCATCGCCTGCGTCGGGGACAGCGTGACCTATGGCTGTACCCTGCCGCTGTTCTTCCTCCGGCGCTGGCCCGCTCTGCTCCGGCGCGCCCTGGGGGACGGCGTCCAGGTGGCGGTCTTCGCCGTCAACGACCGCAGCCTGCAGGACACCGGCAACAAGCCCTTCCGGCGGGAGCGGGCCTTCCGGCAGAGCCTGGCCTTCCGGCCGGACATCGTCATCATCCTGCTGGGCACCAACGACTCCAAGGCGTGCAACTGGATCTCTGCGGAGGCCTTCCGGGGGCAGTACGCAGAGATGATCCAGGCATATCGCGCGCTCCGTCCCGCGCCCCGGATCCTGATCTGCACGCCGCCGGCTGGCTTTCCGCCCTGCGCTCCCCTCTTCTCCCTCTCCAACGACGCGGATCTCCGGTGCATCCCGGAGATCGCGAGCGCGGTCGAGGAAGTCGCGGCAGAGGCGGGCGTCGAGCCGATCGACCTGTATGCGCTCACCGCGGGCCGCCGTGAGCTGTTCGGCCCGGACGGGCTGCACCCGAACGCCGCGGGGGCGCGCGCGATCGCCGGGGAGATCCGCAGCGCGATCGGGGACCTGGCCCCGGGGAGGGCTGCGCCATGAGACTGTTCGTTGCGCTCTGCCTGTCCGATGAGATGAAGGACGCCCTGGCCGACGTCCAGGACGCCATGTATGACCGCGGCGTCCGGGGCAGCCTCACCCCCCGGGAGAACATGCACCTGACGCTGGCCTTCCTCGGGGAGCAGCCCGACGCAGAGCCGGTGCTGGACGCCCTGTCCGCCGTCTCCTTCACGCCCTTCGAGATCGGCCTGGAGGGCCTGGGCTGCTTCGGCGATCTCTGGTGGGCGGGGCTCGCAGCCTCCGCCCCGCTCAGCGCTGTGGCGCGCAGGGTCCGCCATGCGCTGGCGGAGCGCGGGATCGGCTTCGACCGAAAGCGCTTCTCGCCGCACATCACACTGATCCGGCGGGCGTCCGGGCAGATGCCGCCGGTCCCGATCCGGCCGGTCGCCATGACCGTCGAGGCCATCTCCCTCATGCGCTCCGACCGCGGCAGGAACGGCATGATCTATACCGAGCTCGGCTCGATCGCCGCGCTGCCGCCGTCCGGCGGCGTCGGCTGATCCGGTCGTGGACCGGAAAGATGCAAAAGCGCTGACCTCTGTGAGGTCAGCGTTTTTCCTGTCGCGATACCGCAGGGCAGACATCGCAGGGGAGCGTCCGCCCCTTTCCGTCGGTCGGCGCAAGTCAGCGGACGAGCCCCATATACACATGCGTCTCCGTGCGGTCATACTCGCAGAAGCCGCACTTTTCATAGACATGGATCGCCCGGGCGTTCTCCGGGCTGGTCCGCAGGAAGATCCTCTTCAGGCCCAGCCGGTCCAGCCCGTACCGGACCATCCCCAGGACGGCCTCGGTGCCGTAGCCCCGGTCCTGCTGCGCCGCGGTGATGGCGACGCCCAGCTCTCCCGTCCGCTCCGCCGGCTCCGTCAGCTCGATGTTGCCGATGAACGCCCCGCTCTCCTTCTCGATCATGGAGAAGACGGCTGCGCCCTCTTCCAGCTTCCTGCGCACCCACGCGATCTCCTGTTCCTCGGTGAACGGCTCGTGCCAGCCGCTGATGTACCGGTCCACGCGCTCGATGTCGTTGACCATGAGGAGGTAGTCCGGCACCAGGCGCTCCGATACCCGCACGAAGCGGATCTTCTCCGTTTCAAAGACTTGTTCCATCTGTCTCGTCCCCCCGTCAGGGCCGTCTTCCTTCCGCGTCGCAGCCGCTCAGCGGCTCAGCTGCTCAGGACCGTGATGACGATCGGAGAGAGGCCGGCGGCCCGGATCCGCTCCAGGTCGGCCTCCATCACCGGCTGTCCGGCGGCGACGCGCTCTCCCTCCCGGACCAGGAGGCGGAGACCGTCGCCGTTGAGGGTGAAGGTGTCGATGCCCACCAGAAGGAGGATCTCCAGGCCCTCTTCCGTCCGGAAGGTCAGCTCGTGGCTGGTGTCGGCGATCTCCGCGACGAGCCCGGCGCAGGGCGCCAGGATATGGCCGTCCTCCGGCATGATCCCGATGCAGCTGCCGATGACCCCGGAGGAGAACATGATGTCCGGGATCTGCTTCATGGGGACCGTCTCCCCTGACACGGGCGCCGTGAGCGGGAGCTTCGCCATATCGAGCCTGTCGCCCGTCAGCAGGGGCTCCCCGGCCCGGAGCTTCCGGGCCTTCTTCCGGCTCGCCCGCGCGAAGGTCGCGGAGCGCCAGGCGGCGGTCTGTCCGTCCGGAGCCTCGGTCTCGAAGCGCAGCTCCTTCTCGCTGTAGAAGACGTTGGTGATCAGATAGCCCCCCACATAGCTGATGACGAGGGCGGTCAGATAGAGGAGGACGCTGCGTGCGGAGCCGCCGGCGCCGGCGGTCATCACGAAGGCGCCCAGGAGGCCGGATGGCCCCCAGGTGACGGAGGCCACCTGCATGACCATGATGAACGCGCCGCCGAAGCCGGCGCCGAGCCCCGCCGTGAGGAAGGGCTTGCCCAGAGGCAGCGTCACGCCGTAGATGAGCGGTTCCCCTACGCCCAGGAGCCCCGCGGGCAGCGCGCCGGCGATCACCGAGCATAGGCCGTCGTTCCCGGCCTTTTTCGCTTTTTTCCAGAGGGCGAGGGCGGCGCCCACCTGTCCTGCGCCCGCCATGGCCAGGGCCGGGTAGAGCGTCACGAAGCCCAGCTCCTGCAGCTGGACGCTGTAGAGCGCCACCAGGCCATGGTGCATGCCCGTGGCCACCAGCGGGAGGAAGAAGGCAGCGGCCAGGTAGCCGGAGATGGCCCGGACGAAGACGTTCTGGGACAGGCAGGCCCTGCTGAAGAGCCACACGATCCCGCCGGAGGCGTAGCCGAAGAGCGGCATGATGAGCACGACATAGGGGATCGCGCAGAGGAACAGGGTCAGCAGCGGCGTGAAGACCACGTCGACGGAGCGCGGGACGACGTTGCGGACCGCTCTCTCCACCTGGGCGAGCAGGAACGCGCCGGCGATGACGGCCAGTACGCCGCCTTTGCCGCTGCAGAGGACAGAGTCCAGCGGCACCGCGGCGTTATAGAGGCCCATGATGGAGGCGATCGTGTTGATCCCGTCCAACGATGTGATCATGCCCAGCATGCCGCCCAAAATGGGCGTGCCGCCAAAACGCTCCGCTGCGCGATAGCCTGCCCACGCGGTCAGGAAAGTCATCATCGAGCTGTGGATCAGCGTCAGGATCTGATAGAGGAAGGCCCAGACCTTGTTGTCTGCATAGTCCGGCACGGTCTGGGATATGAGAGCGGCGAAGCCCGCGCAGAGCCCGGCGCTGATGATGCCGGGGAGCAGCGGGATGAAGATGTCTCCGATGGTCCTCAGCGCGCTCCGGATCCGGTCTCTTTTCATACGTCTGTTCTCCTGTCTGCAAAAAATGGTCCAACGGCCCTCTCACGACGGGCTGCCGGCAGGTCCCGCGTAGCGGAAGCAGAGCATGGTGATGTCGTCGAACTGCTCCGCCCCGTCCACGAAGCCTTCGATGTCCTCCGTGACGTTCCGGAGGACCTGTTCCGGCTGCGCGTCCGGGTCCCTGTTCAGCGCGGCCAGCATGCGCTCGGCCCCGAAGAGCTCGTTCTGCCCGTTCGCGGCCTCCGGGACGCCGTCCGTGTACACGAAAAGGCTGTCGCCCGGCTGCATCTGGAAGGCGTGCTGCCGGAAGGAGAGGCCCTTCATGGTGCCCGCCGGCATGGAGTGCCGGTAGATGACCAGTTCGTAGCTGCCGCCTGCCCTGCGGATCGCCGGGTGTTCGTGGCCGGCGTTCACCGCCAGCCCTTTCCCCGTGGAGATCTCCAGCACCGCCGCCCACACGGTCACGAAATAGTCCTCGTCGTTGCCCTCGCAGAGCTGCTCGTTCACGCTCTCGAGCGCCTCCCCCGGGCTCTTGCCATCCTGCAGGCCGGAGCGGATCAGCGTCCGGGCCACCATCATCAGCAGCGCCGCCGGGACGCCCTTGCCGGAGACGTCCGCCATGACGAGCCCGATGTGGTCGTCGTCGATCATGAAGAGATCGTAGAAGTCGCCGCCCACCTCCTTGGCCGGCGTCATGCTGGCATAGAGGCCGAACTCCTTCCGGTCCGGGAAGGGCGGGAAGGTCCGGGGCAGCTGGCTGGCCTGGATCCTGCTGGCAATGTCGAGCTCCGCGCCGATCCGCTCCTTCTCCGCGGTGACCCGTTTGATCTGGTCGATGTACAGCCGGGTCCGGGCGGACTGCTTGGCGAAGGACTCCGCCAGGACCTCGATCTCATCGCCGGTCTTGTAGATATCCTCCAGCACGAACTGCCGGTTCCGGACGCCCAGGGACGCCACGCGCCGGGTGATGGTGTTCAGCGGGTCGATGATCCGCTTGGTGATGGAGTAAGCAGACGCCATCCCCGCCCCCACGATCAGCACCACCAGCAGGGTGAGGACGTTCCGGGCGTGGAACATCTCGTTCCGGAACACGGCCAGATCGTTGCTCCGAAAGGCTTCGTACTGGTCTTCCAGCCCGTTGTCGATGTAGATCTGCTTCTGCGCCTCATAGGTCTCGTCCACCAGACGTTCCGCTCTGCTCGTCTGGTAGAAGAATACCGCCGTATAAGCCGCGATGATCAGCACGATCGTGATCAGCATCATGCGGAAGATCTTATGCCGGATGCTGCCTGTCATGGTCCTCGATCCTTTCTCTGGATATGTCCCTGTCGGGATCTGGGTCATCCTGACCCTTTCTGGGGATATTGTACTGTAAGACCGGGCAGGTTTCAATACTATCCACCGATAAAAAAGCGTTAGAAGTTTACCGAGCCAGGATCGTGTCAGGCGAGGCGGCGGCCGCGCAGGCGCGTCCGCTCCGGGCGTGGGGCTCCCTCGGGTGCCGCGGGACGCCCCGAGGCGCGCTCCCGTACAGGACGACTGCGGTCGAATGCCTATCAACGGTCCCGCCGTTCCGCCGGAGGACGCGCTCCCGTACAGGACAGCTGCGGGGCGCCTGGTGGCGCCCCGCAGCGTAGGGTCGATATCCATCTGTTCGCGCGCTCGCCGGCCCCCGGGGCCGCCAGGCCCTGGGGGGCGTGTTCAGTCGATCCAGGTGACGACGGCGAAGCAGGTCCTCCGCTCCATCGGGAAGAGGCCGTCCACCAGCCGTTCGCGGACATAGGCGGCCACGATCGCGTCGCTGTCCGGCGGCAGGCCCTTCACGTTCTGGAAATAGAGGCGCAGATCCCGCACCGCCGTCTCCTCGTCCCAGCGCTCGGTGGCGCTCGACCGGCGATACCGGATCTCCGGGTGCTTCCCCAGGGCGTAGAGCAAGTTGAAGGGATAGATCGCGTCCTGCCTGTTCTGTCCTTCCCGGCCCAGGAGCAGCCGCCCCAGCTCGGAATAGACCGGGGAGCCGTGATCCAGGGCGCCGCAGCCGCTGAGGAAGAAGCCGCCCTTCCGGCTGAGCTCGATCATCTTCCGCAGGCCCGGCTCAGAATAGGTCGCCGGGACCAGGCTGGCCCCCACCAGGTCGAAGCGCTCCGCTCCGTCCAGTTCCCGGTAGTCGCCTCGGAGCCGCCGGATCCGGGAGAGCCCCGCCTCCGCGTCCTTCTCCCGCGCCCGCCGGAGCATGGCCTCGGAGATATCCATGCCGGTGACCGAGCCGATCCGCGCTGCCAGCAGGCGCGTCAGGTCCCCCGTCGCGCAGCCGATCTCCAGTGCGCTCTCACAGTCCAGCAGGCCCCGGTCCTCCAAGGCTCGGACGCAAAACTCCGCCATCGACCGATGGGCGGCGCTCTGCTCCTCATAGCGCTCCACCGTGCGGTCCCAGTAGGCCGCCTGCTCCCCGATCGTGGGCAGCGAGCGGGAATGGTCCATCGCCTCGGCCCACAGGGCGCTGGTGTGTGCGTAGAGCGTACTCATCTCTTCCGTCATATCCATACCTCCAAAGGGGAAAGGAGCCGCGAGATCTCGCGGCTCCTTTCGTTTGCGACCGGGCCGCGCGGCTCAGACCGCGTGGAGCTCGAACCAGGTGCGGTAGTAGACCGGGCCGTCGCCGGGGACGTACTTCCAGCCGGTGAAGATATCGGTGCGGTAGGGATAGAAGATCTTGTTCCAGCCCAGGGCGACCAGGATGGTGTTGGCATCGTTGTACTGCTGCAGGGCAGCAGCGTACTTGCAGTAGTCCTCGAAATTCTGGGCCTGCAGCATCTTGTCATAGATCTCGATCAGCTCCGCGTCGCCATGGGTGCCCCATGTGCCGTACTTGTTCTGGGCGTAGAAGAAGGCCGTCTTGAAGAAGGCGATGCCGGAGGTGTTGTTGTGGATCAGCAGCTGGTAGCTGCGGTCGGTGAAGGTCACCTGGCGATAGTGGTCCTGGTTCTCCAGGGACTCCTGGTCCACCACAGCCTTGATCCCCACGTCCTTCAAGTTCGCGATGACGATCTCCGCCAGGCGCAGATAGAGCTCCTTCTTGGCGGCGCCCCACTGGGTCGTGATGACGACTTCCATGGGCTGGCCGTCCAGGCCCTCGCGGATCCCGTCGCCGTCCACGTCCTGATAGCCGGCCTCGTCCAGGACGCCCTTGGCTTTATCGATGTCCCGCGTGAGCGTGGGGACGGAGGGGTCGAAGCCGGTGTTGCAGGGCGCGATCACGCCTCTGCCGGGGATCACGCCGTAGTCGCCGCCCACAGCCGCCGCGATGAGCTCGTGATCCAGGGCGTAGGAGACGGCGTTGCGGAAGTTGACCTCATTGGAGGGCGCTGCGTTGTTGCCGAAGCCCAGCTGCACATTGCCGGGGTTGTCGGTCTCGCCGGGGTCCAGATGCGCCTGGCCGACGAACTGGCTGGAGAGGGTCGCCGGCAGGCCGGCGGAATAGTCGGCCATGCAGTCCACTTCCTTGCTCTTGAGGGCCAGAGCCAGAGCTTCCTGGGTGCCGTAGCATTTCACCGTGATCTTCTTGACGGTAGGCGTGCCCAGATAGTAGTCGTCCCGGGCGATCAGGGTGAAGCTCTGGGCATCCAGGTCGACCTCGCCGAGGACATAGGGACCGCAGCCGATGGTCGCGCCTTCGCCCTCATAAGTCTTGGGCTCCTCCACATTTTCCCAGACGCTCTTGGGCACAGGGTACACGAAGGTCCTGCACTTGTACAGGAAGGCAAAAGCCGCGGGCTCCTTGAAGTTCAACTGGATGGTGTCCTCCGCCAGGATCTCGGCGGACTCCAGCTGGGAGGTGTAGTCGTTCTTGATGACGCTCATGTGGTAGTCGAAGGTGAACTTCACGTCCTCCGCAGTGACGGGCGTGCCGTCGCTCCAGGTGGCGCGGGGGTCGAACTTGCAGACCATGGTCATGTTGTCGTCGCTGATCTCCCAGTCGTAGAAGAAGTCGCCGACGATCTCATGGTGCTCATCCACCTGCCAGAAGGCCTGCTGGGTGGTGGAGTAGATGTCCATGTAGGCATAGGCGCCGGTCTCGCAGAAGTTGCCGAAATGGTCGCAGGTCTTGGTGGTGCCGATGCGCAGCTCCTCCACGTCCTTCTCTTCGGGCGCAGGCTCGGCTGCGGGCTCCGCCGCAGGGGCGGGCTCGGTCTGGGTCGTCCCCTGGGCCGGCTCCCGGGCCGTTCCCTGGGTCGGCTCCTGGGCAGGGGCCTGTCCGCCGCAGGCCGCCAGGGCGAAGACCATGGCGAGCAGCAGCAGGACGCTGACGGTCGTTCTCATCTTTTTCATGTTTCTCCTCCTTAAAAATACATGCCTTGGCATGCTCGTTCACTTGACTGGGGCGGTCCGGCCGTCTTTCATCTCAACGATCGTATCGCAGATCTTCCCGGCCAGCTCGCGGTCGTGGGTGATGAAGAGGCAGCCGATCTCCTTCTCCGCACGGATCTGCTGCAGCAGCCGGACCACCTGGGCCTGGGAGATCGTGTCCAGCATCGAGGTGGGCTCGTCCAGGATCAGGAACCAGGGCTCCAGCAGCAGGATCCTGGCCAGACACAGGCGCTGCAGTTCCCCGCCGCTCAGGGTCTCGGGCAGGCGGTAGAGATGCTCCCGGTACAGGCCGAAGAAGCGCAGATGCTCCAGCAGACGCTCTTCGGAGAAGGGCTCCCCGATCAGGCGATAGGTCTCCCGGAAGCTGGTCGCGATCTGCATCCGCGGCGAAAGGGCGATCTCCGGATGCTGGAAGACCAGCTGGATCCGCCGGCGGGCCTCCGCGTCGAAGGGGCGGCGGATCTCCCGCCCGTTGAGGCGCAGTTCCCCGGCGTCCTGCAGCAGCATCCCCGCCATGATCTGGGCCAGGGTGCTCTTGCCGCAGCCGCTCTCCCCTACCAGGCCCACGCATCTCCCGGAGGCGATCGTGAGGGAAGCGCCCTTCAGGACCGCGTTCTTCTCCTGGAGGAGGCCCCGGCCGTATGTTTTTCCGATCTCAGTGGCTCTCAGCTCCATAGCGCACACATCTCACAGCTCCCTCTTCGGTCCGCAGCAGTTCCGGATGCCGCAGACAGCGCTCTCCCCGCCGGGCACAGCGGTCGTAGAAGGCGCAGACGTCACCGGGCAGCTCCGCGTGCGGCCGCGCGAAGCCCTCCGCCACCTGCAGGCCGTTCTCCGGCAGGGCCGAGAGCAGGGCCTGGCTGTAGGGGTGCAGGGGCGAGGCGAAAAAGTCCTCCGCGGCACGGTCTTCCACGATCTCCCCGCTGTACAGCACACAGATCCTGTCCGCGATGGCCCGGGCGAAGCGCAGGTCGTGGGTCACGCAGAGGATCGTCTTGCCCTCCAGGCGGGAGAAACTGTCGATCACCAGGGCCACCCGCTCGCGGTCCAGGCCCTTGGTGGGCTCGTCGGCCAGGACGATCGGCGCGTCCAGCGCCAGGCCCATGGCGATCAGCGCCCGCTGGCGCATACCGCCGCTGAGCATGTAGGGCCGCTTCTTCGCGACGCTCGTCCCGGGACGGATGTCGAAGCGCTCCAGCAGCTCCGCACCCAAGCGGAAGGCGGCGCGTCTGCTCATCTTCCTGTGGGCGCGGGCCCCCTCGCCCATCTGGGTCCCCATGCGGAGCATGGGGTCCAGACCGTTGCCCGAGCCCTGGGGGATGTAGGCCATGAGGCTCCCCCGCAGCTTTCTGAGCTCCGCCGGGCGGAGCTTTTTCACGTCGGTCCCCTGGACGAAGACGGCTCCGTCCTCCTCCGCGGCGCGGGGGAGGATGCCGAGGATCGAGGAGAGCAGCACGCTCTTCCCGCTCCCCGTCTCGCCCACGAGACAGGTGACCTTCCCCGCTCCCACCGAGAGGCAGAGGTCCCGCAAGATCCGCGTCGCGCCAAAGCGGACCTCCAAATGTTCGATCCTGATCGCATCCATATCCGTCACCCGACTTCATTGGCGTCGATCCGTCTGCTGCTGTAGCCCAGCAGGACGAAGCCCAGGGAACACAGGCAGATGCAGATCGTAGGCGGCAGATACCACCACCAGTAGCCGTTCAGGACGCCGCTGCGGTAGAAGGCGTAGTGCAGCGTGTTCCCCCAGCTCTCCATCGTCCCGTCGCCCAGGCCCAGGAAGCTCAGGCCCGCTTCCGTCAGGATCGCGGCTGAGACCGCCGAGACGCCCCGGATGAAGACGATGTCCGTGATGTTCGGCAGGATATGGGCCAGCAGGAGGCGGAGCTTGGGCAGGCCCATGTTCTCCTCCAGCTTGATGAATGGCATCTGGGCCAGCTGCTTGACCCGGGTGCGCACGATCCGCGCCGTACCGGCCCAGGAAGTCAGGCAGATGATGAAGATGATGTTCCGCAGGCTGCTGCCGAAATAGGCGATGATCACGATCGTCAGCGGCAGGGAGGGGATCGTCATGGCCAGGTCGATCAGCCAAGCCACGGCGGCGTCGATCCGCCCGCCGAAATAGCCCGCGCAGACGCCCATGGTCACGCTGAGCACCAGGACCACCGCCGCGGAACTGAGCCCCACCAGCAGGGAGACGCGGCTGCCCACCAGCAGTTCCGAGAAGATGTCCTGCCCGATGTCGTTGGTCCCCAGCCAGTGCTCCGCGCTGGGCCGCTGGTAGGGCTTGCCCATGGTGTCCGGGTCCACAGCGGGGTGGAAGGAGGCCAGGACCATGGCCAGGAGCAGCAGGAGCAGGGCCGCGCCGATCAGCGCGGAGATGCGGATCCGTCTCTTTTTCATGTCGTCCGCTCCTCTCCGATCCGGGGGTCCAGCAGGACGCAGAGCAGGTCCGCCAGGATGTTGAAGAAGACCACGCACAGGCAGATCAGGAACAGGCAGGCCTGGATCACGGGATAGTCCATGGTCTCCGCCGAGGTCTTGATCAGCTCGCCCATGCCCTTCCAGGAGAAGACGTTCTCGATCAGCAGCGAGCCCGAGAGGGCGCCGCCGAACTGCATGCAGACCATGGTCACATAGGGCAGCAGGGCGTTGGGCCGGATGTGGGAGGCCACGATCTGCCGCCGGCTCAGGCCCTTGGTCAGGGCTGTGACCACATAGCCCTCCGTCCGCAGGGACATGGAGGTCTGGCGCATGAAGAGATAGTTTCCCGCCGTGCGGAACACGATCATGGTGGAGCAGGGCAGGATCATGTGGCGGATGATATCCAGCGTCCGCCGGATCCCCTTCAGTCCGCCGGAGGTCATGCCGCTGAGGGGGAAGACGCCCGGGCGCCTGGCCGCCATGGCCAGCAGGACGATCGCCATACAGTAGACCGGCACGCCGCTCAAGGCCGTCATCAGCGGCGTCATCACCCGGTCCAGGGCCTTGCCGTGGGCGTATCCTGCCCGGGAGCCGAGCCAGAAGCCCAGCAGCACCGAGACGACGATCGCGGGGATCGTCAGCGTCAGGGTCCATCTCAGGCGGAAGCCCACCAGTTTCGCGATATCCTCCCCCGTCTTGTAGGATGAGCCGAAGTCGAAGCGGGCCAGCTGGCCCAGATAGATCCGATACTGCCGGCTCATGGGCTCGTCCAGGCCGTATCGCGCCCGGAGGGCAGGGATGTCCTCGGGATGGTGCTCGATCAGGCTGTAGTAGCTGGTCTCGCCCAGGTAATACTCCAGAGGGTCGCCGGGGATCAGCCGCACCAGGATGAAATTGATCGTCACGATCGCCCAGAGGACAGACAGATAGCGCAGGAGACGGCGGAGCACATACCTGATCCCCTTCTGCACGGCATCCTTTTTCATGCGGGCTGCGTCCCTCCTTCCCCGCGGCGTCGTCCCCCCGGGTCCTGCCCCGCGCCGGGCCTGTCGGTCCGCGGGGCTCTTGTCGGGGACAGCACGAGTATACGACAGCTGTCGGGCCCTTCGTAAGCCCCCCGGGGGGTTATTTCTGCGGCTTTTTCTGGAACAAGAGGCCGCCCGGGCCTGTTTTTCCCGGGCGGCCCGCCCGGTCGGCGCAGGCCGTCGGGCACCCCCGCCATGGGCCGACCGGTCCGACCGAGACAGAAAGGCCGCCGGAGACAGAAAGGCCGCCGGACTGGGGTCCGGCGGCCTTGGT
>JAFZOC010000258.1 GCA_017550765.1 Oscillospiraceae bacterium | reverse complement strand
GGGGGCGCAGCCCGAAGGGGACCGGCCTCTCGCGGGGCGGGACGGCGTTCAGGGCTCTCCGTAGAGGAGCTCGAAGCTCTCGTAATGATCGTGGGTATAGTAGATCAGACCGTCGTTGGACCAGACCAGGCGCTTGGCGCCGCGGGAGCGGGCGCCCAGGGTGTCGATGTCGCACTCCGTCCAGCTGCGGCCGCTGGCGTCCGGCAGCAGGCCCTCCATGTTCCCGAAGCGGTCGCCGCCGATGCACTTGCCCGGACAGTAGGGCTCCAGGGCGCCGCCGGTCCAGCCGGCCGCCTTGGCCTCCTTCTTGGTGATGAAGTTCGCGGGCAGATGGCCGTAAGCGATCAGATAGGCGCAGACGTCCTCCTTGCTGGTGTAGCTCCCGTCCTCCGGCAGTTCCGTCCGTTCGGCGTCGCCGGTCTCCGGAGCCAGGTCCCCGCTGTCTCCGGCGGGCAGCTCCAGCAGTCCCAGGTCCTGCAGGGGCTGGGTCTGGCCCGCGCTCTCGGGCAGCGAGACCTCCCCGCCCCGCAGCATCGGCAGCACGACGAAGAGCGCCACGGCGACCAGCACCAGGACCAGCAGCAGGGGGCTCAGTTTTTTCTGTTTCCTCATGGCCTCGCATCCTTTCGGGAGGATGTCCCCATGATAGCACATCCCCGCCCGCTCTGCAAGTTCTGCGATCGACATCTGGCCCGGGCTGTGGTATGATGGGAAAAAGACGCCGACGGCCGGGGACGGGGATCTGCGGACAGATCGCAGGCCGACAGGCCGCTGGCGGACCGTCTCCCGGCCTCGCCGGACGGCCGCGCGCCGCCCGACTGTGTCCCCCGGACTGCCCGCCGCCCCACCGACGGCCGGAGCGACCGCAAAGAAGGAGCCTGCCCATGAGATCTCGATCTATCCTCCCCGCGCTGCTGGCGCTGGCGCTGCTGCTCCTGTGCGCCTGCGGGCAGACGGAGCCCCCTGCCGCCGATGCCTCGCCCACCGTCACCGAGCTTACGCCGGAGCCCGCGGACAGCGTCGCGCCGGAGCCTCCCGCCGCGCCGGAGCCCACCAGCCCCGCCGCGCTCTCTCTGGAGGGCTCCCAGGCCATGGCCCGCTTCCTCAACGCCGGGCGGGCCCTGCTGACGGAGGACGCCCTGTTCTGTTTCGACTTCGACGAGGACTGGCTGCCCGCCCTGGCCCGCTATACCTGGAAGGACGGGACCTTGAGCGCCTACACCATCCTGGCCAAAGGCTGTGTGCCGGAATACCTCTGCCGGGCCGAGGGCTGGCTGTTCTACATCGACCGCGCCAGCGGCGCGCTGGAGCGCGTCCCGGAGGGCGGCGGTGAGCGGGAGATCCTGCTGGAGGGGCCCTGCGGCTATCTCTCCCTGCGGGAGGGGCGGCTGTATCTGTGCGATGAGAGCGGGCGCTTCCTCTCTCTGGGGCCGGACGGCAAAGAGGAGGAGCTCCTGCTGGAGGGCCCCTGCGCCTTCGCCTATCCCCTGGACGGCGCGATCGTCTACCAGGACCTCTCCGACGGGGGCCGGCTCCATCTGCTGGACCGGGAGACCGGGGAAGACCGGGCTCTGACCGACAAGGCCGCCTGGGCGCCGCTGATCCTGGCGGGCGAGCTCTGGTACCAGGACGGGGAGGGCCTGTACTGCAGCGATCTGGCCGGCGGAGAGCCGAGGGCGGTCTCCCTGCCGGAGAAGGACGGGGACCTGGAACTGCTGCCGGAGGCGGGCGGCCTCCTGCTCCGCGGCATCCGGGACGGGGACGGGCCCCAGCAGTGGTCCGGCGCGCCGGGCGGGCCCTATCATCCCATGGCCCGGGGCTACCGCATCTGCGACTGGCTGGGCGGCGGCGTCTGCGTGGACACCGTCTATGAGCCGGACGGGCGGATCCGCTGTTTCCTGCTGACCGAGACAGACGGCGCGGAGATCTCCTTCCTGGCCGGGAAGACCCTTTGAGATCGCGCCGCAGCGCAAGGATACATGAGAAGGAGGAGCAGCTCCGCTGGTGCGGAGCTGCTCCTCTGAGACTGTGACCGCACTTTGCGTGCGGCTATGATGCCCGGCGGGGAGCGCAGACAAGACAGCCCCCAAGGTCTTCCCGTGTTGCGAGACCGCAGCCCCGCCGTCCGTCGTTCAGAGCCGGACCGGGCAGCGCAGCACCGCCACCGCGGGCGTCTCCAGCTCTTCCGGGCGCAGGACGGGGCCCTCCAGCCGCTCCACCCGCGCAAAATGCCGCAGATAGGGCTCCACCGGGCCGATCACGTCGTAGCCGAAGCCCTGGCCGCGGTAGTGCATGGGCACCGCGATCCCCGGCGCGATCGCTTGGGTCAGCGCCGCGGCGACGTCGGGGCCGATGGTGTAGTGCCCGCCCACGGGGATCAGCAGCACGTCCACCTTCCCCAGGGCGGCGAGCTGCTCCGGCGTCAGCATGTGCCCCAGGTCCCCCAGATGGACCAGGCGCAGCCCCTCAGCCTCCAGGATGTGGACGGTGTTGGGCCCCCGCAGGGCGCCCCCGCGCTCGTCGTGCCAGGTCTCGATCTTCTTCACCTGCAGCACCGGCGTCTTCCCGCTGAGGGCCACGCCCTGGGCGTAGCCGTGGTCCCTGTGGCCGTGGCTGCAGAGGACCAGATCCGCCGTCAGCGGCGGCAGCGCCAGCCCCGGCACACTGCCGGGGGCATAGGGATCCAGCACTGCGGAGCCCTCCGCGGTCTCCACCAGAAAGCAGGAATGTCCCAGCCATTGGATCTTCATCGCGATCCCTCCTTCTCGTTCCGGTCCACCAGTATAGCAGAGCCGCAGCCCCGCGGCAAGAGGCAGTTCGCCGGCCGGGCCGCCACCGTTCGCCGGCCGGGCCGCGGCTCCGGCCGCTGCACGGGGCGGGCGCGGCTGC